>JALRCK010000528.1 GCA_023262305.1 Deltaproteobacteria bacterium | reverse complement strand
CCGCCCTCGTATCGTACGGCGAGTCAGTTGTTCTTGTGACAGCGTGCGGAGGGGCAGATAAGGACGTAGATTTCTTTCCCCTCACCGTTGATTACATCGAGAAGAACTACGCCGCAGGAAAGATCCCAGGAGGATTTTTCCGTCGCGAGGGTAAGCAGTCCGAGAAGGAGACCCTCGTATCTCGATTGATCGACCGCCCATGCCGACCACTCTTTCCAGAAGGGTTCCACAAGGAGGTTCAGGTCGTTGCCACAGTTCTCTCGGCGGATGACGAGAACGATACAGACGTACTTGCGATGTGCGGTGCCTCCGCGGCTCTCACTATTTCGGAGCTCCCGTTCGAAGGTCCAGTATCCGGTGTTCGAGTTGCCCGAATAAATGGAAAGCTCGTAATCAATCCAACCCGTAGCGCTCTTGCGAACGCGGACCTCAATTTCATCGTCGCTGGGACGGCTGATGCCACAACCATGGTAGAAGGAGGAGCTCAAGAGGTTCCTGAAGCAGAGGTCCTTGAGGCCCTTTTCTACGCTCAGGAACAGCTGCAGGTGATCAACCAGATGCAGGTTGAGCTCAAGAAGAACATCGGCAAGCCAACGATACAGTTCCAACCAGCCGCCTACGACGAGGCGCTCTACGCTCGAATGGTGGAGTTCGTAAAGCCTCTCTTGAAAGTGGCGATCAAAAACAAGGAGAAACATGCCCGTCGTGATGCTGTGAGTCTCGCCAAGAGCACCCTCATCACCGAGTTTGTAAAGGAAGGTGACGAGAATTCGGCTACAGCAGCAAAGCTCGCCGCAAAGGCTTTTGAGGACACGCACTACAACGTCGTACGAGATATGGCGCTCGATGAAGGCGTTCGCCTTGACGGTCGTGACACGAAGACCGTTCGTCCGATCTCTATCGAGGTAGGATGGTTACCACGAACCCACGGCTCGGCCCTCTTCACTCGTGGAGAGACTCAGTCGATAGTAGTTTCGACACTGGGAACCGAGGCGGAGGCTCAGCGCATTGATAATCTTCTCGGTGAGGCAACTAAGACCTTCATGCTTCACTACAACTTCCCGCCGTTCTCGGTTGGAGAGACCAAGCCAATGCGAGGGCCAGGTCGTCGAGAGATCGGTCACGGAGCTCTCGCTGAGCGTGCTGTTCGGGCGGTAATGCCAGATATGAAGGCATTCCCATATGTGGTGCGCATAGTGTCAGAGATTACCGAGTCGAACGGTTCCAGTTCGATGGCGACGGTGTGCGGGGCGAGTCTATCGCTAATGGACGCAGGCGTTCCTATCAAGGCTCCAGTAGCTGGAGTGGCGATGGGATTAATTAAGACTGGCGAGAAGTACGCTATTCTTACGGATATCCTCGGAGACGAGGACCACCTCGGAGATATGGACTTCAAGGTGTGCGGTACCGAAAAGGGAATTACTGCACTCCAGATGGACATCAAGATCAAGGGGCTTAGCCGCGAGATCATGGACAAGGCGATGCTCCAAGCCCGGGACGGTCGACTCCACATCCTCGGCGAGATGGGTAAAGCGATCTCAACCAACCGTAAGGAATTGAGCAAGTACGCGCCGAAGATCGTCACGATCAAGATCAATCCTGACAAGATCCGTGACATCATCGGACCGGGCGGAAAGACCATTCGTTCGATCACTGAGTCGTGTGGCGTTAAGATGGAGGTTCAGGATGATGGAACCGTTAACATCGCCAGCAACGATAACCAGAAGGTTCAAAACGCAATCGCTATCATCGAGAGCCTCACCCAAGAGGCAACCGTTGGTAAGATTTACCGGGGCGTTGTTAAGCGCCTCGTCGATTTCGGTGCGTTCGTCGAGATCCTTCCAGGCACCGACGGACTCGTGCACGTCTCTCAGATATCAGACACCCGAGTTAATAATGTCCGGGATGTGTTGAGCGAGGGAGATGAGGTTTGGGTTAAGTGCCTTGAGATCGACCGCCAGGGTAAGATCCGACTCTCCATGAAAGAGGCGGCTGCTGAGATGAAGGAGCAGGGTCTCGCCTCCTAACCTCAAAGGCGAAATGCCCCTCTTGTGGGGCGCTCGCTTTCCGCTACGATGAGCGAGGGTAGGTCTCGGTACGGTCGC
>JALRCK010000527.1 GCA_023262305.1 Deltaproteobacteria bacterium | reverse complement strand
TCCCGGTCCATTATCCATGACGGTAATCTGCGCAAACTCGCCGATACCCCGCTGCACGATACCGTCAAATGAGATACTAATCTCGACCTTCTCTCGATGGTTGTACTTTATTGCGTTCGTGAAGAGATTTTGGAACACCCGTCTCAGAAGGTCACCGTTCCCCCACACAACTGGAAGATCGTGCATCTTAACCCCTACATCTTCTGAGTGATCGATATTAATATCGGCCATCACCTCTTGTACAAGCGGCGTCAGCGGGATCGGAGAGAATTTAGCCCCACTGAATCCTATCTTAGCAAACTCGTACATTGCCTGAACAACACCAACAAGCCTCCGAGTTGATTCAACGGACCGCTTCAGGAGGCTGATAGTTCGATCATCAAAGTGGGAGGCCTGCGTCTCAAGGATATACTCCACCTTGAGTACGAGCCCGGCTAGGGGCCCACGAATATCGTGCGCAATAGTCGCACAGAAATCATCCAGTCTCTTGTTGCGGGCCTCAAGCTTTTGGTTTGCCTCGGTGAGACGGGCGCGTATCTGGGCCATCTCGTCCTCAAGGCGACGAATGCGAAGCATGTCCCGGATAGCATGAGCCATCGCATCTACCCACCCCTTCTCGCGCACAACATAGCGCTTTTGCGCCTTGGCTATACTCCTAATCGTGGCTGGATCGGTGCACGTTGAAAGCAACAAGACATCGGGCTCGTTGTCACGCACCCGAAGCTGCGCAAGCAACTCCTTCGCTTGTACCTCAGGGAGGTCATAATCAAGAACCACGACGTCAAAGTCTTGCTTCTTGAGTGCTGCGAGATATTCATCAAGGGAGTGAGTCTCAACAACCTCTGACTGAGGAATAACCTTGGCTAAATCAGCGACGGCCTCACTCTCTCTTGGAGAAGAGCCGTGCAGGATGATGACTCGTTCAGGGATCCGTTCTGTAGCCACAGGCACCTCTTTTTTTGAATTAGGTGTTTCTCTCACACCCCGCCTCGGGCGAAGTGACACTGCTTGTGGTAACAACACGCCAGTAATATCCGCTCAACGGTCTAGACCGCCTTGCGCAGGTAATTTTTGAGCCGAATGAGAGCACGCGACCTGATCTGAGAAGCTCGAGACTCTGTGACCCCTAGGATCTCGCCGATCTCTTTGAGGTTAAGCTCCTCATAGAAGTAGAGACTGATCACAAGCCTTTCCTTCTCCGGAAGCCTATCGAGAGCGCGCGCGATCACGCCTACCTTCTCATGCCCAAGAAGGCGATTGAGAGGGTCTTGTCCCTTGCTCGCGAGCCAATCCTCCGCCTGGAAGCGCTCCTCGCCGTGACCAAAACCGAGCTCTTCGAAGCTCAGCATCACGATGCTACCGACCTCTCCAAGCAATCCTTGGAGCTCCTCAATCGAGACACCAAGCTCAGTCGCCACTTCCTCATCTGAGGCGGGCCGACCGAGTCGCTGCTCGATGCGGTGATAGGCTTGCTCGATCTTGTGCGACTTGAATCGCAACGACCGAGGCAACCAGTCCTGCGACCGGAAGCTATCGAGAATGGCTCCACGAATACGGAACTGAGCATAGGTGCTGAAGTTCGTCTCGTGCTTGGAGTCGTATTTTTCAAGAGCGTCAACCAATCCGATGATACCTGAGTTAAGCATCTCCTGAAGATCAACGTCTTTGGGAAGTCGACCGGACAGGCGATGTACAACCTTCTTCACCAGGGGCAGGTAACTCCGAATGAGCTCTTCGCGCTCGAATTCGTCGATACTCTTGTAAGCTTCTACGGCTGAACGTTTAGGCTTGACCACCGTTTATCTCCTCATAGTTCGTCATTGCCCGAAGTGCAACTCCGTAGACCACCGCTATCCCGAATGACACAGCCATACAGTGATAGATGATCTTGCTCGTTCGCACTCCCTCTCGTACGCCGCCGATAAACAGAACTAAGCATGCCGCCAGAATCGTGCAACAGCACAGGACCCTTAAGAACGCGAACTTTGATCGCGTGGTCCTCGTTTTAGCAGCTTGCTTCTTCGCCATACGACGTCATCTCCAGAAGTTGCCGAAAGAAGAACTGCATACCTCCTTTCACCGTTACCTCAGGTTTTTGATCGACTA
>JALRCK010000526.1:260-2108 GCA_023262305.1 Deltaproteobacteria bacterium | reverse complement strand
CCTACAACCACCGTCTCATTGCCTATACACTCGCATTGTTCTTGGTCCATCAATCATCTAACAAACAGTAATAAATTCATGTCGATGGGACCACGAAAGACCACAACACCAAAGCTCTCCCAAACAGAGCGCGAGCGCCTCTTGGAAGACGAGCACCGCACCAGCAACTGGAAGCGCTGGGGTCCCTACCTCTCAGAGCGACAGTGGGGCACCGTGCGCGAGGACTACTCGGACGACGGCTCCGTGTGGTCGTACTTCACCCACGACCAAGCTCGAAGCCGAACCTATCGCTGGGGCGAAGACGGACTCCTCGGCATAACCGATCGTCAATGTCGACTGTGCTTCTCTGTAGCTCTGTGGAACACCAAGGACTCTATCCTCAAAGAGCGACTCTTTGGATTGAGTGGCGCCGAGGGAAATCACGGCGAAGATGTGAAGGAGTGCTACTACTACCTTGACTCAACGCCAACCCACTCGTACATGCGCGCACTGTACAAATATCCTCAGAAGGAATTCCCCTATGCGCACCTCGTTGATGAGAACCGACGACGAGGTCGACTTGAGCCTGAGTATGAAATCACCGACACAGGAATCTTTGACGCAAACGAGTACTTCGATGTCTTTGTTGAATACGCCAAAGCAGGACCGAACGACATCCTGGTCAAGATCACTGCACACAATCGCAACAAAAAGAGCGCGCCTCTTTATGTCATTCCCCAAGCTTGGTTCCGCAATACATGGGCGTGGGGACGTTCCGGCGAAGGGTATACCGTTAAACCCCGTATATCTTCCCTTGGCACGCACAAGCTCCTCCTGGTGCATCCGCAGCTTGATCCCTTTGTACTCATGCTCGATCCGAAGCTCAAGGCACTCTCAACAACACCGGTCTTCACCGACAATGAGACCAATGCTCAACGCCTCTTTGGTCGAGATAACCCAACTCCTTATGTGAAAGACGCCTTCCATCGGTACGTTGTGAACGGGGAAAAAGACGCGGTGAACCCTGAGATGACGGGAACCAAGAGCGCCTTCGTCTGCCACACAACCGTCCCTGCACACGGATCTGTTGAGATTCGGTTGCGCCTTGTATCCTCATTTGCGCCCCAAAAAGAGAAATTTGGCGATGACTTCGACGATATCTTTGAGAAACGAAAACAGGAGTGCCACGATTTTTACGAGGCTGTAATTCCTGCTCCTGCCACACCTGATCAGCGCACCGTCATGACGCAGTCGTATGCGGGGCTCTTGTGGACCAAACAATTCTACTACTACTCAGTCAAGGAGTGGCTTGAGGGGGACCCAACTCAGCCAACTCCATCAGATTCACGCAAACGACAGAAGAACAGCGAGTGGGAGCACCTCTACAACCGAGACATCATATCTGTGCCCGATAAGTGGGAATATCCGTGGTATGCCGCGTGGGACCTCGCATTTCACATGCTCACGTTCGCTCGTATCGACTCTGCGTTCGCCAAGCAACAACTCATCCTCATGCTGCGTGAATGGTACATGCACCCGAATGGTCAAATACCAGCGTATGAGTTTGAGTTCTCAAACGTTAATCCGCCAGTGCACGCCTGGGCATGTTGGCGCGTGTACCAAATGGGAGTCGCTGAGGGACGAGGCGACCGCAACTTCCTCAAGCGAGTATTTGCCAAACTACTCATTAACTTTACCTGGTGGGTGAATAGAAAGGACGCCCAAGGGAAAAATCTCTTTGCCGGAGGGTTCCTCGGCCTCGACAACATCGGTGTGTTCGACCGTAGCGCCCCTCTTCCGAAAGGAGGCACGCTTCAACAAGCTGATGCTACGGCGTGGATGGCATTCTACTGTGGAACGATGCTGACG
>JALRCK010000526.1:0-250 GCA_023262305.1 Deltaproteobacteria bacterium | reverse complement strand
CTTTGAGCACTTCATCGCGATTGCGTCTGCTATCAACCACTTCGGTGGAACCGGACTCTGGGATCAACTTGACGGCTTCTACTACGACGCCCTCTCACTCGATGATAAGCACATCCCCCTTCGGGTTCGGTCGCTCGTCGGAGTGATCCCCCTCCTCGCTGTTGAGGTTCTCGATAACGCTACCATCGACAAACTCCCAGGCTTTAAAAAACGTTTCGAGTGGTTTGTCGCAAACCAGAGCGCCCTCGCA
>JALRCK010000525.1 GCA_023262305.1 Deltaproteobacteria bacterium | reverse complement strand
GCAACGCCCGGACTCGCATACTGAAGCTCGCCCTCTGCTCGGCGGTCATCTCACCCATCGTGAGCTCACTTCCATCGGGTTGAAATATCGAATCCCATCCGAAGCCCCGACCTCGCGGTGGAACCACTTTTCCAGGGACTACCCCCTCTCCATAGATGAGGGTCTGAGGACCGAGCGCGAGACCAAATATCGTGCGGACCTCGGCGTCACAATTATTGCGGGAGACTCCCATCTGGTACACCCCTTCACCTCCCAGAGCTTTAAGGAACCACTTGATCAGGGGGCCCGGCAAACCATTCAAGGCTGACAGGGAGAGCGACGTATCTTCGATCAGCACGGGAGAGTATCCCTGCTGTAACGCCGCCTGGGCTTTAGCGATAACGACCTTTCGAGAATCGAGCTCTTGAACCTCCGGAAGGTCAAGATCGATGTGGCGCATCTTACCAAGCACCGCCTCCACCTCTGCGAGCTTGAAACGATTCCCCGTCACGAAGAACACGTCCTGAAGGAAGGAATCTACTTTTTGCCAACGGTCCGACATACTCCCTTCACACTTTAGGGGCTCCTCTTATTGTACCCCCCTCCCCGGCTTAAGCGCCAATGCTATCCAAGATGTACTACTATTTCGCGGGTATGGGCACTGGTTCGATGCTCCCATAGGTAGATCCCCTGCCATGTCCCCAGAGCAAGCTGCCCGTCAAGTACCGGGATTGAGAGCGAGACGTTTGTGAGGATCGATTTGATGTGCGAGGGCATATCGTCTGGTCCCTCAAAAGTGTGGGTGTACAAACGATCATTCTCAGGAACAAGACGATTGAGCCACGCCTCAAGATCCGCTTTTGCCGAGGGATCGGCGTTCTCCTGAATCGTGAGGCTCGCCGAGGTATGCCGAATGAAGACCGTGCATATCCCCTCATCGAGATCAGACTCCTGGATAATTCGCACTACAAGGTCGGTTATCTCATGAAGTCCCTGACCACGCGTGCGGACTGCGAATTTCTTAATCATGCCTCGCTACTCGCGTGGACTGCGCCCAATCATTGAGGGAAGACACTGCCACCTGCTCCTTCGTGACGATGTCTTTAACCTGGATCTGCCGCGACCCGGAATCTTCAAAGAGTACGTACCGTATCCCCTTCGCCTCGGCATACTCAATCTGCTTGCCGAGTTTAGGTGATTTATAAAACACCTCGGTACACACTCCCAACGATCGCAGCTCTTGCGCGATCGCGTTGAGGCGCGGACGATCGCCTTCATCGTACACGGTGACCAACACTTCGGTGGTCGCTTTCTGCGCCGTCGATATCAGGTTCGCCGAGAAAGCGAGCTCCATCAACCGGCTCAGGCCTATCGACACACCAACCCCCGGGAGCTTCTCACTCGTGAACTCTGACGCGAGATTCTCGTACCGACCACCAGAGACAACCGTGCCAAACTCAGGATGCTTATCCAATACCGTCTCGACAATGAGACCAGTGTAGTAGTCTAGGCCCCGCGCCAAACTCACATCGATGACGACTCGATCTTGAACAGACGCTGGGAGGAGTGAGCAGATCGTCGCCAACTCACTAACGCCCTCGGCGATCAGCGCACTAGAGGTGCTGAGCGCAGCAACCTTTCCAGGGAGTTCCGCGATCGGGCACTGGATTGCGGTGGATCGCACGATCGTATCAATGGCCATCTGAGAGATGCCCTCTATCTTCTGCAGCTCCTTAACAACCCCATCTGCACCGATCTTTAAAATTTTGTCGACCGCGATAATCGCGGCTTTGCGAGCTGCCTCTGAGAGCCCGAGCTCCGCGTAGATACCACCAAGCAGTTTGCGATTGTTGATTCGAATCGTGAACGGACCAAACTGCAGTCGCTCCATCACCAAGCCGATCACCGACACCACTTCCGCGTCACACGAAAGAGGGAGGTCGTTGCGACTGATGATGTCGATGTCGAATTGGTAGAACTCCCTAAAGCGCCCCTTCTGTGGGCGATCTCCGCGCCACACCTTTTGAAGTTGATACCGCTTGAACGGAAACACAAGTGCGTGAGAGTGCTGCGCAACATAACGAGCGAGTGGCACGGTCAGATCAAAGTGCAACCCTAATTCTGCCTCGTCC
>JALRCK010000524.1 GCA_023262305.1 Deltaproteobacteria bacterium | reverse complement strand
TTCACGCCAGGTGCTCTGGATCGCGCTCAACCGCGAACCTTCCTTGTGGGTCGAGTAACAAACCTCTTTACGGTGCCGTTCTCGTCCTCTGAGACACTCCAATGGGTGGTCGGCGGTGCAGTAGCATCAGCAAACATCGCCACCGATCGTTGCCAAGCGAGCAATCTCGGTTGCGTGGACACGGATAACAATAAGGCCCTCGCTGCTCTCGATGGAGTTTCGCGTGGTCAACGAACGAACGTCATGAGACTCACGAGGCGAGTGCTGAACCTCCAGGCAACTGGCCCATTCGCCGACAAGGCTCAGGGCTACCGACAGTTAGCTCACAGCATTTATCTTGAGCAGTGGGCTGCCATCTGGGGCTCCTTCCCGAAGGTCTCCAAGAACTGTTCGAGCTGCGCCGCTATCGATATGCGAAGCGAGATCTCTGCTGTAACCAACAGAGCTCAGCGACTCCTTCGCTTGGCGCGACAAGCAGGAGCGCTCCTCAAACAGGCGCGTCGCGGCAACCTGAGAGTCGACGAGCAACAGCTTGTTGCGGACACAGAGAATCTCTACGGCCGATTCTCTGAGCTATCACAGGGGCTGCCGCGATTTGAGAGTAGGTGTAATTAATCGCTGCAGGGTCTAGAGGGTCTAGCGGCGCAGCCGCCCACTTCGGCACTGGCCGCGCCCTCAACCTGCAGCACGCACCGCGCCATTCTTCACCCGCGCGGATTCCACACTCCTCGAGCCACCGCTGGAATGAAGTCATCGAACGCCCCGGAGATGAGCTCGATCGTCTTCTCCTCCTCAGCACTCTTGTAGGCCGCCATGAGCAGTTCTGACACAGCCAGCCCGTCGTAGAAGTTGATCTCCGGCTGCTCGCCCTTGAGGAAACACTGCGCAAAGTATCTATTCTCGCCCTCATATCCGTACTCGGCGGCTTCGTTCGGAACGACCGGCATAAGCCCCTGTTCAGCGTTCTGCTTCTCAACGAGATCTTCGCCGCTACTCCCCTTTACATTCCTGCTGAAGAAGAGCTTCAACCCGGTATCGAGGGTATTAATACTCATCGAATACTCGGGACCTAAAAGTTCCGTACTGAGACGTAATCCGGCTCCGACGTAGCTCCATGAAGTTGTAACCTCTGAAATGAGGGGATTTCCCGCTTCATCCTTGTAGTAGATCGTAGCTCGCGCGAAGTCTTCCGATGGACGACGGGAGTAATCAACTTCTTTGCCCATCGTGCGCTTCAAGACCTCAACATACTCAGGTCGTGACCACTTGAGGCTCGCTATCGTCGCAGAAACCTTTACTGGCGTAATGCTCGTGCGAGGCTTACCGGGCTCAGTCAACAGATAGCGCGCTACCTCAACGCTGTGACACATCATGTCATTCAACACTCCGCCTCCCTGCTGGTCACCCTGCCAGAACCATGGCATGTGCGGACCACTATGCTCTTCAGCCGCGCGCGCGAGGTACGGTCGCCCCGTTAGAGCTGCGCCACGCCGCCAGATAATCTCACGCCCCTTTACAACTGCGGGCTCAAAGAGTTGATCCTCCAGATATCCGTGCAAGAGTTTGTGCTCCTCCGCGAATTTTACCATCAACTTTGCCTCATGCACGTTTCGCCCAAGTGGCTTCTCGCAGGCGATAGCACGAATCTTTCCTGGGTTCTTCGCAATTGCAGCGCTTAGCCTCTCGATGTTCTCGACTCGAGCGAAGTTCGGTCCGCACATCCAGAGCGCCTCGATGCCAGGAGCGTTCACAAGCGCCTCGAGGGATTCATACCCCTGAGCATCCCCTACACCGATATCCCTTGCGAGCGCCGCAGCCTCGTTAGCATGCGAACGATTCGGGCTCCACACACCGAGGATGTCAGCGTCGCGAACCGCAAGAAAAGACCGGATGTGAAACTTTGTGATGAACCCACTTCCGATAAATCCGATACCCAAGCGCTTTTTCATAGGCGTGTCCTCCAGGGTGGACAATTAGCAAAATTTAGCATTGAAGTCCCTAAGAAAGATCGGCAAAACCGATCTGTAGCGAGAAAATGGGAGGGCGACCGTGCCGGTCGCCAAAAAATGCCGCGCATCGCGGAAGACCTTTGCCTCACGCAACAAGGCGACCG
>JALRCK010000523.1 GCA_023262305.1 Deltaproteobacteria bacterium | reverse complement strand
GGGTGAGCACGTCTATGCCGCGAATCGCCCGGAGTGTGTAGCTTCCTGCTGGAAGGGACTTGGTGAATGAGTAGGTGCCCTGTGCAGTACTCGTTTGGGTGAAGAGCTGGGTCGTTCCCTGTGAGACCGTGAGGGTGACTCCCGAGAGATTAGTGCCAGCGGTGGGGGATACGATCCTTCCCTGCACTGTAAAGACGGGCGCTTCGGCTCCGCTGAAATTGCGACCAGAGATATCAGCGCTCCCGACCGTCACCTGATAGTTTGCCGGGGAGAACGAATAGGCAAACTTGCTGGGTGTAAGAGTGTACTGACCTGCTGAGGCTAACAGAGAGAAACACCCGTCGAAGCCCGTTGGCTTAGACTTTACGCGAGTGCCATCTGATAGAGTGACCTGAATACCTGCCATCGGCTGTGAGGTGGCGGATGTGATACACCCCCGCACGATCCGTTGCGCGGGCGCCACAGAGAGGACTGCGTTGCGAAGGTGGAGACCCCTTCCCGATGTGGTTTTGCCGATGAGTGGGGAGGTGGAGTATTGGTATCCCTGGGACACCACAGCGTTCACTGCAGTAGCGGGAGCGAGAGGACTTGCTACCGAGTGTAATAAACCGAGCGCTCCGGCGACATGTGGGGCTGCCATGGAGGTGCCGTCCAAAAATGCATATGAGCCGAAAGCCACAGGAATGGTGCTATAGATGTTGGAGCCAGGAGCTCCTATGTGAACGGTTTTTGCCCCGTAATTCGAATAAGTCGCCAGAGCGCCTCTGTCTGTGGCCGCAACCGAAATGAGACCAGGGATCGTAAAGTTTGATGGATACGAGGGATAGAGATCATTGTTAGTGGTTTCATTTCCGGCTGCCGCCACTTGGGCGACCCCAGCATCGCTAGCCCGTTTCATAGCGTCATACAATCCCTGGGAATACGAACGCTGGCCGAACGAATAGTTCGCTGCGACGATATTAACTCCTCTTTTTTTGAGTGCAGTCATGTAATCAACCGCATCGATGATATCCGCCATGGGAGCCTCACCGCTGGCGTCGAAGGCCTTGAGAGCGAGGAGAGATGTCTTCCACATGACACCCGCGATCCCCTCGTTGTTGCCTCCGACCGCTCCGATGATGCCGGCGACGTGCGTTCCGTGTCCGTGATCGTCCATCGGGTTGCCAGAGTCTGTGATCGTGTTCTTGCCGTTGACATCGTCAACAATACCGTTGCCATCGTTGTCGATCTTATCGCCGGCGACCTCTCCGGGATTGACCCACATGTTGCTTGCGAGGTCGGGATGCTGGTAGTCGACGCCTGTATCGATGACCGCGATGACAACCGATTTTTCCCCGGTAGTGATATCCCACGCCTGTGGAGCTTGAGCGCCGTAAAGGTCCTGACCAGCTTGAAGAGACCACTGGGAGGTGAAGGAGGTATCTGTCGGAAAGCTTTGGGTCACCTGCACAACGGAATTACAGCTGCATTCGATCCGCCGCACGGGGCGGGGCGGCTCCTGGTCAGCAATCCTGAGGAGGTTTTCCCGTCGAAGCTCCCGCTGTTGCTTGCGAATATCTCCACATAGTGAGCTCTCTGTCTCAGGAACGAGGCGTCGTCCGTCCAGCGATGATGGTGAATCCTTGTTCAGATACCTTTCGTCAACAACCTCCTCCGTGTCCCTCACAACCATGACAGATGATGACTCGCTGACGAGGGCGTATTCTTTCGTGCCGAGGGAATCGAGGGACTTGAGCTTTTTTTGATCAACCTGCGGGACGGATGCGCGCGAAATAAGGTATTCGCCCGCAACGCACAACGCGGGGGAAGCGGTGGCGCCGCGTGACTGACGCGAGAGATTAGGTATCGCTATCACCGCCACCAAAGCGATGATGGCGACCAGCGCCAAGAATTCGCCGCAAGTCGATCGATTAATACGCATCGAAGCCTCCCCGTACTCCTGCACAATCGCAGTGCCGCCTTCGGGTTTCCCTGCCGAAGGGGTTTAGTAATGCTCGCATTGGGAGGACGGCACTAAGGGAGGAAAACTTAAGGGTGACTTGGGCTTGGACGTGTTTGGAACCCTTTTTGGGGCGCGAACTCTATCCGTAGGCGATATATGATTGATTTTATGT
>JALRCK010000522.1 GCA_023262305.1 Deltaproteobacteria bacterium | reverse complement strand
CCGGCAGCACCTCCTTCTATTAAAAAATAGGCTAGTAATGCACAGCGATATTTCGGCTGCGGAAGAGATCCGCACGCTAACCTTTGACGATCTCCCATTGGCTCCGTTTCTCAAGGAAACGGTAAAGGCGATCGGTTACACACATCCCACCCCGATCCAGGCAGAGGCAATTCCTCTCGTAGTTGAGGGGCGCGACCTCATCGGGCTCGCGCAAACTGGAACCGGAAAGACGGCAGCGTTCGTTCTCCCGATCCTGCAGAAACTCAGCGGCACGAAAGAGAAGGGGGCCAAGGCTCTAATCCTCGCGCCGACTCGTGAGCTTGCTGAGCAGATCAACGACGTGATTAAGGAGCTCGCTCCTCGAACGGGCTTAAAGAGCATGACGATCTATGGTGGAGTGTCTCACGGACGTCAGATCTCTGACCTTCGTGGTAAGCCTCAGATCATCGTAGCGTGTCCAGGTCGTTTGCTCGACCATATGAGTGGTCGTACCGTTGACCTTAAGGGGATCGAGTATCTCGTTCTCGACGAGGCTGACCGTATGTGTGACATGGGATTCCTCCCTGACATCAAGAAGATCATCTCAAAGATTCCAACAGAGCGTCAGACCCTTCTCTTCTCGGCAACGATGCCAGAGGAGATCCGTGATCTTACGCAGGGGATTCAGAACGACCCAGCGGTCGTTCGGGTGAAGATCGAGGACGCTAACGCATCTGTATCGCACTCGATGTACCAGATCGCGCAGTCGTCTAAGCCGCACGTCTTGTCGCACTGGCTCCAAGAGAACCGAGAGGCTCTCGTCGTCGTGTTCACCAAGATGAAGCACACCGCGAAGCGCCTCGCCGAACAGCTCGCGAAGCGTGGTCAACATGTGACCTCGCTCCACGGAAATCTCTCCCAGGGTAAGCGTCAGCAAGCGTTGAACGGGTTTAAGGACGGCCGCTACCGAATCCTTATCGCGACCGATATCGCCGCTCGTGGTATCGACGTAAAGGGGATCACGCACGTTGTTAACTACGACATGCCAGAGAACCTGGACGCCTACATTCACCGCACGGGTCGCGCCGGTCGCGCGTCAGCAACCGGTGAGGCTGTTTCGTTCGTTACCAAGGCTGATGGTTCGCTCGTTCGAACGATCGAGCGATGGCTCAAGTCGCCAGTTGCTCGCCTTGAAGTTCCTGAGCTCGACGGTGTAGAGGAAGAGCTCGTTGATACAGAGCGCAACGGGCGCCGACAACGGCCAGGGCGGAACGCCGCTCGTGGTCGTCCAGGTCGTAGGGAGCGCACTGAGCGAGGTGCTCGGGGTCCTCGTCGAGAGGAGTCAACTGAGAGGACGGCATCCGTTGAGGGTGCTGACCAGCAGGTAACCGAAACATCCGCTGAGCCACGACGTGAGCGCCGAGAGCGACCAGAGAGAAGGTTTAGCGACCGCGGAGCTCGTCCGGAGCGACGTGGCGGACGCAACGATGACCGCGGCAGCAGCCGAGGTCCTCGGGGTGACAGACCACAACGTGGACGTCCAGAGCGTGGATTTGAACGGCGTGACCGAGGCGAGAGCCCAGGTCGGCAGCGGTTCAACGACAGACGTGACCGGCAGGGTGGCGAGCGTGGACCACGGTACGCGTACGGACCAGAGAATGAGGGACAAAACCACCGCCCACAGGTTAATCGTGATGATCGTGGAGAGCGCTCGTACGGTCGTTCGAATGATCGTTCTAACGGGCGTGGGGCACGACGTGACGATCGCTTCGGCGGACGCTCAAACTTTCAGCGCGGACGCGATGGCAATACGGGTCGGGGACAGCCTCGGGATCGCTTTGAAAGCCTTGAGGGACCAGACATGAGCCAGGTTGACGCTCTCAAGGTTCTAGAGAGGCGCGAGCGTCCTGACCGAAGAGGGGGCCGATCAGGTCGCTTCAGCGGCGGAAATAGGGGTGGATTCTCCGGCGGGCGATCTCCGCGAGGAGGAACCCGTTCCCGAGGAAATAGCCCTCGAGGTCCTCGATCATCGGAAGGTGCTCGGGAGCGATAGCATCGCACGAGATCACTGCGGTCGCGCATGGAGCGATTACACACGACGTGAGAGATCCTTACCTTTTAAGGGAGGATCCTCACCACTATGTT
>JALRCK010000521.1 GCA_023262305.1 Deltaproteobacteria bacterium | reverse complement strand
AGGGACCGGTTGCCTCTGCAGATGAGGGAGTGGTCGGATATCTTGAGATGACGGGGTATGTAGGGAAGGTGAGGCTGTAACGCCGCCCTCAACCATCTACAACAATCCGGGCGTGCTCTTGTCTCCCAACCTAAAATCAACGGCGTTGATGTGAGCTACTTTGTACAACGACCGCTTAGCTGAGAAGATCTCCTTATTGGCAGGATTCTCCATGTAGAACTTCATGGCATCGGCGTGGGCATTACCTACGACAACCACGATGTGCTTTCCCGGATGCTTCTGGGCGCATACAAAGGCGTTGTCCAGCATCTTGATAGTTCGCCCATCGCTGAACGGTGTAACATCGAAAGCTATGAGTGATTCGTTTCCCGTAATGCTCGCCATGATCTTCGTGATAGGAACGCCGACATACAATGCCCCGAACATTTTAGCGGTGTTTGTCAGCACCGCCCGTCGAGGGATGGTTTCTCTGCTCTTGCCCAGTATCGCGCTGGTTGCATAGTGGAAGCCACTCTCAAGTTGTTGGCATCCCTTGATTACAAGGTAGCTTACGGTTCCGATCAGAGCGAGCGCTCCTTTGCCCTGAGTGAAAGTCCCCTCGATTGTGCCCACCATTTGGTTGCGCTCGCGAGCTGGATCTCCAATTTTTATGTCGAACCACTCTCCGAGTTCATGGAGCACGATATCGGCTCGTGCAATCCGCGGTTCAAGGTAGCCTTTTGCCCTCTCGTAGCAGGCCGTGGTGTGATGAAGCCCGAGAATCTGGATAACTCCACCCCCCTCAAGAGGAATGGAGAACTCTACGTTCTTGTCGTTGATCTCGTCGATGACCTGTTCGGGTAGGGAATTAACAATGCTTTCCTGTGCACCGATGCCGAGGATGAGCATCGCGCCCCCGGCTGCAGGGGCTAAGGGAAGGGCAGCCACAGACGCGGTCGCGGCATCGAGAGCGCGGGTTCTAAGCGAGTCAAAGAAGGTCCTTCGATTCATTCCACACGCCGAGTTCAGGTCTGAGGGTGCGGCGGTAGAAGAAGAGTTTGAGGTCTTGGTTTCGAGTGCTTGAGCCATACAGCAAAAAAGCTCCCTAAAGGCGTTACAAAGTCACAAGACAAACATGTAGGGGCGGGGAGTCCCATCAGGGTGTCACTTGGCTTCTGCCTAAGCAACCAACGGGGCGTTCTAAGACAGGCAAATACGACCAGAAACAGCCCTAAAGGACACCAGTTATTTTTTGTGCTTGAGGGGGCTAGTCCCCACCCTGGGCAGCCCATCGTTTCAGGGCTCGGCCGAGCTGAGCCTCGAAGTCAGCCAGGGAGATGTTGAAGGCGGTGTGGAACGCCGATTCCTTGTCCACCCCATCGCGAAGCATCATGAAGTAATTGGCGATTGCGGGGAATCCGTATTTGTCTGCCACCAGCCGTGCAGCAAGCAACGATTGTGCATAGGCGGCGGGGACCATTTCGGGCTTGAGCTTCGTGAAGCCACCCTGGAGGAGCTTGAGTGGAACGGGCTCGTTCGTTTTGAGCCAATCTCTCAGCGCTGCGCGAAGCCCGGGACTCTCTTCGCCCTCAAACCATTGCGCCAACCCCTCATCGATCCATCCGGGTAGGTTGCCCCCTGAGAGAGCTGAGAGGATAGCGTGAGTGTACTCGTGGCGCACTGAGCGGTTGAGGTTTTCAACGTCCACCGACTTTGCTCGCGCAATCGGAAGGATGATCTCACCGCGATAGAACATCGCGTTGGTCCACTTCGGTGCTCCCGTCAGCGCGAAAAACTCATCCTCATCCATTAAGCGGATCGAGGTGCTAAAGGCGGGGATCTCTGAGAAGAGCTCCGTGAAGTGCTCGTGGGTAGTATTGAGCGTCTTGATCAATGTTGCGGCGGTCTCTGACCACCGCTGGGGTGAGATCAGCGTGAGCTTGCTTCCATTGGAGAGATTTATCGGAGTAAAGCGCAGCGGAGAAGCCTCATCGGGTTGAACGTAGCGGGCGCGTTGGTTAGAAGCATCCTCGGCCAGTGCAAAGGGCGTAGTCCTCGCAGTGGAGAGCGCGATTGCAGCAGCAAACGCCACAAGAGCCGGAGTGATGTTGTGAGGTCGACGTCGTGTAACCATCTCTCAAATAGCCGCCTG
>JALRCK010000520.1 GCA_023262305.1 Deltaproteobacteria bacterium | reverse complement strand
TCGTGCTTGAGCCCCATAAAACTGCCCTTGTACGGACCGAGCGCCATGAGGGAGAACCCGCATACAACCGGGGCAACGATCCATACCAAGGACCCGCACATCCTCTTCGACCAGTGCCCCTCCCCTCTCACCGCATAAACCATCGCCATGTAACAGACGCTCAACATAAATGGCATCCGCACTGCCGCGTACGAGTACAACGAGAGAAGAGTAGCCAGGAGTAGGAGAACAAAGGTGCGAAGGTGCCATCCCCTCGACCGGTTGCCGGTGTCGAACCCGATCCTCATGAGCACATAGAAGAGCACACCACATGTTGTCACGAGCGAGGCGGGCAAATTTCCGGCAAACGCAGTGACGAGCACCCACCTTTCCGAAATCATCAAGAGCAAGGCACACAACGCCACCACTGGTCCAGCAGCGATCTGAACACCGGCAACCATCAACCCCAACCCGAGAGACACCATCACGGTCGACACCAGGGAATTTGCAACTATCGACGAGCCAACGATCGGATCAAGAACAGTTCGAATGATGATGAAGAGGAGGTTGTTGTGGATTGAGACTGAATCCTCATGCCGCAGCACTAGGGTATCGTGAGCCCAGGACACGCTCCCAGCGTACCCCGTCGGAAAAACAACACTCGATGGAGCCACAACGAGGAGAAGATTATAGATCACACAAAACGCACTCAGGGGAGAGAACCGATAGGATTCAACCTCACGTCCGGTGCCGTGCACAGACCACCGCCAACATACTACGCCAGCAGAGATGACACCGATAACACTGGCGATCCACTGCGCAGCCGAAGGCATGAAGACCTTGGGAAGGGGCAGATAGAGATATCCGAAGGCGCTCAAGAGCACTATCGCAAGAACTCCAGAGGCAGCCAAAAATCGCCTGCTCAACACCAATCTGAGGGCTATCACTACAGAACAGGTGAGAACGAAGACGAGTGCTCCCTGCAGGAGTGGCGCACCTTCGATATCTGCCGTGACCGGGGTTACCGCGATAAGCGGTCGTGGCCAACTGGTGGCGAGCAGCCATGTATGGAGAATGGAGACCAGAACAAGGATGAGGGAGGCTAGCGATCGCATCAAAGAAAACCGGAAGAGACTCGGCACGCCGTTTCATCGAAGGGTAGCCCGAGAGAGGCTCTGCAGTAAACGGCTAAAATCCCCTCCTCTCGCCGAGATACCTCTCTACTGGAATGACACCCCTATAGATAGTGCCGAGCAACTCCGGCCACCGATTCACACAGAGCGATGAGGGGCTCTGGGAACACCCCGATACCAACAACTGCCGCCACACAAAATGTGAGGGCGAAGGTGGAGAATATGGACACCCTGAGTGCATCCGTTGAAGTTGCAGGTTGGAAGAGGATCGCAGCAGGCACTCTAAAGTAATACGCGCACGCGAGGGCAGAGTTGAGAACTGCGATGATACCCAAGCCGTAGAACCCCGCGGAGAGCGCCCCGGTAAAGAGATAAACTTTCCCCATCAAACCAGCCATGCTCGGGGGAAGCCCGGCAAGGGCGAGAAAGAAAAGAGTCATACACACAGCGAGGAAGGGATTCCTCTTTACCAACCCCTTGAGGTCTTGTAGGTCGTCAGCATCGGGTCCGATCACTGAGAGCACCGTGAAGGCACCGATCGTCATAGCGCAATAGGATGTAAGGTAAAAGATAGACGCCGCCAACACGTTCGAATCCTGACCAAGGGCGACGAGACCAATCATTATGTATCCAGCTTGGGCGACACTTGAGTAGGCGAGCATCCTCTTCACGCTGCGCTGCTGCAAGGCGGCGAGGTTGCCAATCGTCATGGCTACAACTGCCAAGAACCACAACACTCCCGTCGACCACTCACTCGGCACCGAGAACGCCTGCAACGAGACCTTGAAGAGTGCTCCAAAAGCAGCAACCTTCACCACACAACTCATAAAGGTGGTTACGGAGGTAGGTGCACCTTGGTACACATCGGGGACCCAAAAGTGGAACGGGGCTAGCCCTATCTTAAATGCAAAACCGACCATCATTAGGATGAACGACAGAGTTGTAAGGACCGTCACGCTCTCAGGCTTGGCGATGAGGAGCGAGCCTGTGTTGCCGTACCATAGTGCGATACCGAACAA
>JALRCK010000051.1 GCA_023262305.1 Deltaproteobacteria bacterium | reverse complement strand
GAAAAGTAGCGAACTAGCTCATGCGATCCCCTCCGCCGACGGGCGGATGCGAGTGCTCCTTGATGGCCGAAAGCTCAAGGATGGTGGGATCGGTGTCTACACGGAGAACCTCATCACCGGTCTCTTAGAGGTCGGCGGAGTTGACCTCACGGTTCTCTATCGCGATGAGAAGAGTCGACATGCTGCATATGCCAAGGATGTCGCCTGGATTCAGGACGACGCGCGATCCTACTCGTTGGACGAGCTTCTGTTACTCTCTGGGCGGATCGATTTCTCCCGGTTCGATATCTTCCACACGCCACACTACATGGTGCCGTATCGAGTTCCAGTTCCGACCGTAGTGACGATTCATGACCTCATTCACATCACGCACCCTGAGCGGTTTTACTACCCTTGGATTGCACGCGGACTGATTCGCTCAGCGGTGCGTCGAGCGGACTCCGTGCTTACAGTGAGTCGGCATACGCGCCAGGGAGTGCTTGAGTTGACTGGCGCATCTGAGTCGAAGGTCCTCTATGTCCCGAATGCTATCTCCGAGAAGTTGCACATGGATGAGTCGAGACCACTCTTTCAAGGTGATAGCCATCCCTACTTTTTCGCGCTCTTTTCGAACGTCAAGCCTCACAAGGGGCTCAAGGATCTCCTCGCTGCGTACCGTGAATTTCGAGAGGGACGCCGCTGGGAAGAGCTCTCGCCTCGCTGCCCCAAGCTCTTGTTAGCGGGCTACGGCATCGAGACCCTTTTGAACACATCTGAAGGGAACGCGCTGCTTGAGGGAGTAGAGGGTGTGCGGCTCGCGGGAGCCCTTTCCGATTCAGATCTGCGCGCCGCGCTGCACGGTGCGGTTGCGCTTGTTGTTCCATCCCTTGTTGAGGGGTTCTGTCTGCCGGCGATTGAGGCTCAGAGCGTTGGCACGCCGGTGGTGTGTCGACCGGTTCCTGCGTTGAAGGAGATCGTCACCGAGCAAGATGTTGTCGCGGAGAGCTTTTCAGTGCAGAGCTTTGCAGCGGCTCTTGAGCAAGGGGTGCTCTCAGGTTTGTCATCGCATCGCCAGGTGCCGCAAGCGCATCTCGATCTCTATTCGTGTCGTACGATAGCTGCTCGCGTTAAAGCTGAATACGAGAGGGTGCTCGCCTCCAGGAGGAGCGTGTGAAGGTCGCTTTGGTGCACGACTGGCTGACAGGGATGAGAGGCGGCGAGCGCTGCCTTGAGGCTTTTCTATGTATCTATCCAGATGCAGACATCTTCACGTTAGTGCACATCCCCGGCACCACCTCCGCTCGAATTGATCGAAGAGTAGTAGCCACCTCTTTTCTGAACAAGATTCCGGGCATCCGCAAGTTGTACAAGATCTTCCTGCCGCTCTACCCCGTGGCGGCGGCATCGTTTGACCTCTCGGGATACGATCTCGTTATCTCGCTCAGTCACGCTGCTGCAAAGAATGTCCGAGTTCCAGCGGGCGTGCCGCACGTGTGCTACTGCTTTACGCCGATGCGGTACATCTGGGATCAAGCTGCTTCGTATCTCAAGGGGATGAAGTATCTCTGCGCGCTGCCCCTCATCCAGCTTCTGCGTGTATGGGACGCGCGCGGCGCTCAGAAGGTGACGCACTTTGTGGCGATCAGCACCTTCATCAGCGCTCGCATTCGAAAGTTTTATGGACGATCATCCACGGTTATTGCGCCGCCGGTGCGGTTGGCAGATGAAGAATCAATCACCCTAACGCCGGAGGAGGCAGATCTCTTTGCAAAGTCCCCGGGCTCATTCTTTCTCTGTGCGGGAGCGTTGGTGCCGTACAAGAAGATCGATGTCGCAGTCCAAGCTTTTAATGAACTTCGTGAGCCATTGTGGGTCGTTGGGGGTGGTCCTGAACTTGAGAAGATTCGGGACATGGCTGGACCTCACATCAAGGTCTTTGGGCGTGTCAGTGAGGCTTTCTTATGGGAGTGCTACAAACGGTGTCGGGCTCTGATATTTCCGGGTATTGAGGATTTTGGGATCGTGCCGGTTGAATGCCTCTCGTCAGGCAAACCCGTCATCGGAGTTGACGCGGGAGGCTTACGCGAGTCGGTTGTGGGCTGGCGGCACTGGCAGGACAAGAGCCTTGTCCCTTTACAGCACACCGGTGTATTTGTACCGAAGGAGAGATGTGGGGATTCTGGGGCGATTGTGGACGCCGTTCGCGCCTTTCGTGAGGTCGAGGGAAAGTTCAGCGTTGAGACTTTAAAAGCTCGGGCGCGTGAGTTTAGTCACTCACGATTTTTTGAGGAATGGGGTGTCTTTTTACGACACGTAGGTATTTCTGCCCCACTACGTTCTTCACCCATCCCCAAGGACGCGGCGAACAGTGACGCCGCAGATGTTGTGAGAGTTCGGGATTCGTCATGTTGAAACAGAAGCGACAGCTCTTTGAGTACCTTTTCATGGTGGCTGACCTTGCTGTGGTCAGCGTCGCGTGGGTGGTCGCCTACTGCCTCCGTTTCATGACTGACATCGTGCCAGTCGATAAGGGCGTTCCTGAGTTCGGTCCGTACCTCTCAATGACTGTGTTCATCTGGTTGATCTGGGCGTTTGTGTTCCGTCGCATGGGGCTCTATCGTCCGATGCGAGGAGTGCGGCGTGCGCGGGAGTTATGGGTCCTTGTGAACGCCAATGCCTTGGCGATCCTGTTGCTTATATCGATAACCTACCTCTTCCGAGAAAAGAGCGTGCAGTTCTCGCGTCTCGTATTTGTATATTTCTGGGCGTTGGCGACCGTCTTTACCGTTGGTCAGCGAGCGATGCTTCGATTCCTGCTTCGAGAGTTGCGGCGCAAGGGATACAATCTGCGCTACATGCTGATTGTAGGGGCTGGTCGGGTTGCTGGAGATCTTGCAAGTAGGGTGCGGCTTCATCAAGAGCTTGGAATTCAGTTATTAGGATGTCTCTCGAAAACGGCCGACGAAAAACGAGGACCCGGCGGTATCCCCGTCGTTGGTCGATATGAAGACGTCGGTCAATTTATTGGTCGGACCGACCTCGACCAGATCGTTGTAGCCCTGCCGCTTGAGGATCACCAACGCCTCCCAGAGATAATGGCGCAGCTCAAAGATTCGATCGTCGATATTAAAATTGTGCCCGATCTCTATCAGTTTGCGAGCCTTGGTGGAGCGATTGAGGAGTTTGAGGGGCTGCCGGTTATCAGTCTTCAGGAGTGCCCGCTCGATGGTATCAATCTTTTTACAAAACGGGTTGTTGACCTTGTGCTTGGGTGCTCCTTGCTGGTTGTATTCTCCCCGTTAATGCTCCTGATTTCGGCGCTTGTGAAGTTGTCGTCCCGTGGACCGATCTTTTTTAAGCAGGAGAGGGTGAGCTTCGACGGTTCTCGGTTTAGTATCTTAAAATTCCGCACCATGTACATGAATGCGGAGAGCCATGGTCCAGGTTGGACCACCCCGGGGGATCATAGGGTGACTCCCCTAGGTCGCTTTCTGAGGTCAACCAGCCTCGATGAGTTGCCTCAGCTCCTGAACGTCATCAAGGGTGATATGTCGATTGTTGGGCCTCGTCCGGAGCGACCTGTCTTTATCCAGGAGTTTCGGCGGCGCATCCCCCGGTACATGCTTCGGCACAAGGTGCCGGCGGGCATTACGGGGTGGGCGCAGGTCAACGGATGGCGTGGAGACACGTCGATCGATAAGCGTATCGAATACGACCTTTACTACATTGAGCATTGGTCCCTGTTGCTTGACCTCAAGATACTCTGGCTCACCCTTTTTAAGGGGTTCAGGAACCGCAACGCATACTAACGCTGCTCGGGAGATCGCGTGCCTGTCCGTCACGCCTGGGTCTCATTCCATCCTTTCCATAACCGCTTGAGTGATCTAACCTTTCCCCATGCGGAACGTGGCATTCTTTCTCGTGATAACCCTCTTCGCAGGGTCTACGGTACTGGTAGCCGCCTGGGATATCCAACGGAGGCTTCCTCCGGCAACCGATGGCGATAGGGCGGCTCTCCAAGAGATGATCCGGGATATCCAAGGTGAAAATGTTATCCCCGCTGTTAAAGCCGCGATGGACAAGACCTCCATGCCCGATCGTTCTCAAGGGAGTTACCTCGTCAGGAGAGATATTGAGCGCATCAAAAAGTTCTTGGTGAGCCTGGTCAAATCAGACGATACAGCCGAGGCGCCGAGCGAGGAGCAAAAGTAGTAGGAGTCTAGAAAGTATGCGGGCGCTCGTTTCTCGGAAACTGTTAGTGGCACTCATGTCGTTAGGAGCAGTAACATCTCTCTCGGGATGTGTATTGGTTCCGTTCATCCAAGCCTTTAAAGAGGTGGGCGCTACCGAGGGGGATCGGATGACGCTCCTCAATCAGGAAGTTAAGAAATTCAACGCCGCAGTTGTGTGGGGTAATACCACAGAGGCTACGGCCTACATCGCCCCCGAGAGTCAGCTCAAATTAGCCTCCCAATTCAAAGATGCAACTGAAGAGGAGCGAATCGTCGATTCAAGAGTAAGTAACGTTGTGTGGAGTGATAGCGCTCGCCAAGCTGCGGTGGAGGTGAAGACCAAGTTCTTCAGGATCCCAGTCTATGTTGTGAACACCAGGGTTGAGCAGCAACGATGGTCATGGACTGGTGGCGAGTGGAAGCTAGTCGATCGAACTTTGAGTGAGGGATAGTCTTTGTGAGGTGGATGCTTCGTCACGCTCCTCAGGCATGGGCGCTCATCGTGCCGGCAGTTTTGTGTGCGTCCCAACTCGCGGGTTGCGCTCTTTTCGCTCCTTCGCCGAAGACGCAAGGGGCAGGAGGGCTGCCGCTTGAAGCCACCGCTGGTGTGGATCCCGATGTGACGCCCTTTATTCTCGAGGTGATGGATGAAAAGAATGACGGCAGGCAGTTGGTCGTCAAAGGCAGGATAATCCCGAAGACCTCACGGCCAGCTTCAGAGGTGGTTGTTCGGCTCTCTGCGCTTGACCGAAGAGGAGAGCAACGGGTTACCTTTCACAACATGCAGGATATCTTGGCAGGGGATGCAAAGGCTACGGCGGGTCCACTTCTGTTGGAGAAGGGGGTAGCCCGTTCATTTACCCTTGCAATGCCACTTAAGGGGATAACTAACTATCAGCTTGAGGTTTTGTGGGGGCAAGATGCGACTCCCTACTCCCCTACAGAGCCCCTTTCCGAGCCTTCCAAGGAGCCTCTCAAAGAGCAGAAAAAAGAGTCTAAGCAGTTCATAGCGTTGCGTAATCTTGAGGTTCATCGGGTGCCAACCGAGAGTTGTGTTTCCCCCAACGAATGTATCGTCCGTTTCACCATTACCGGGGAATTATTTAACTCGGGCGGCGCAACTATTAAGGAAGTGGTCATTGAGGCTGGTTTCGGAACCGCTGATAACCTTGATTTGCAGAGCCAAATTCTTGAGAATGAAAAGCGTGTTGAGGTGCCGAACTTGCGTTTAGCGCCCGGTGCAAGCCAGCGCTTCAAGGTTTCATTGGATAAGCTCGTTCCAACGAGCGCCGTTGTCGCGCCTCAGCCGCTGGTTCGGATAGCCTCCTTTCGCTCTGAGTAGCGATGTCGTGCTTCCGATGGTGTCGCGGAATCCTCCGCAGAGTTCGATTCGTTATGTCGTTGCCCGAAGATCGTCAGCAGCCTAAAAGTGAGAGCGTCCCCGCAGAGGCTAAGCCCGGGGTCTACATCCGCACCTTCGGGTGTCAGATGAATGAGCACGATACCCAGAAGCTCTATAAGATCCTTGAGAAGGATTATCAGCCCGTAGACGCACCGGAGAAAGCCGACCTCGTTTTGATAAACACATGTAGCGTGCGAGAGAAGCCGGAGCAGAAGCTCTACAGCATGCTCGGTGAGATGCGTGAGTTAAGAAGCACCCGACCTGGCATGATGGTGGGTGTGTGCGGGTGTGTTGCTCAGCAGGAGGGAGAGGCAATCCTCAAGAAGGGGCGCAATGTTGATTTCGTCTTTGGGACGCACAACCTCTCTCTTGTCCCGTCTCTCATACAGCTTCGAAAAAGGGGAGCGCCGCCGCAGGTTGCGGTGAACTATCGGGAGGATTGGGAGGAGCTGCCGCTTGGATTTGCGGATGTGGATCCTTCGCGGAATGGAAAAGCCAATCATGTAACTGCGTTCATCTCGATTAGTCGTGGATGCAACAAGAGTTGCACCTACTGTATCGTTCCAACAACGAGAGGTCCTGAGGTTTCTCGTGCTATCTCGGAGATCGAGCGGGAGGTAAAGATAGCTGTACATCGTGGAAGCAAGGAGATTGTGCTCCTCGGACAAACGGTGAACTCGTATGGATTAGATCTCTCGCCGAGAGTTTCGTTCGTGCATCTCCTTGAGCGCATTTCACAGATAGAAGGAGTTGAGCGAATCCGATTTACCAGCCCCCACCCTCAAGAGGTTCGAGATGACTTCATCGAGTGTGTGAGCTCGAACCCGAAGGTGTGTCGGCATATTCACATGCCTCTTCAGTCGGGTAGTGACCGCATCCTTAAATTGATGAATAGAAATTACCGACGCTCTAAGTATCTAAAGATTATTGAGTCGCTGAAGTCTCGCGTGCCTGATATAGCGATCACAACAGATATTATTGTTGGGTTTCCAGGAGAGACGGACGAGGACTTTCAGCAAACCCTTGAGATGTTGGATATTGTCCAGTTCGATCTCAGCTACTCGTTTGCATTCTCGCCTCGACCAGGTACTGCGGCTGCAGAGATGCCGGAGTCTATAACGAATGAAGAGAAGTTGCGGCGACTGCAGATATGGCAGGCGCGGCAGGAGCAGATTCAGGGGAATCGGCTTCAACAGTGGGTCGGTAAAACAGTGGATGTACTCATCGATAACCACAACAAGATGGATGACAGGTGTATGCAGGGGCGGATATCCCAGAACTTCGTCGTCAATTTTGTCGAGCCCTACCCAGGACTGAACCTCGGTTCCATAGTGAAGGCTACGATCACCGACAGAAAACGGTTCACCCTCAAAGGCGAACTCTTAGACTCCTCAAAAAATGGGTTCCATCAATAAGTCCTGAGCCTTATCAGTCTCGGGATCTACGATTTTTCGTGCCCCTTCTGTGTATGAGGGGTATACTAGAAGGACTCTGCGACGAGAGCGTCTCCAAATAGCAGGGCAGTGCCTTCGCGATAAGGCGCGGGAGAGGGAAAGGGTTACAGCGATGGTTCAAGAGGCCGCTATTGAGATGTTTGTTGGAGGGTTGGTGATGGACCCAGCCACCCAAGCCCCGATCGTGGTTTTGAAGGACGAAACAGGCAGCGTTACCTTGCCGATTTGGATCGGAATCACCGAGGCTACCTCCATCGCCAGCGCGATCAAGCAGATCGCTATGGCGCGTCCCCTGACGCACGACCTTTTCTACGACCTCTTACTTCAGCTTGGGATAACGGTTCAGCGGATCGTGATTACGGAGCTCAAGGAGTCTACCTACTTCGCCGAGCTGATTCTTGGTCAGGGGGATAAGATACTCGTCCTCGATGCGCGACCCAGTGATGCCATAGCCATGGCGTTGCGGGCATCTGCTCCGATTTACGTAACGCAGCAGGTGCTCGACCAAGCCCGTGTTGCTTTCGCCTCTCAGGGCACGACTCCCCCATCACAGGCGTCCCAGGAAGGTGCGGCTCCTGCGGAGGAGGGCGAGACCGAGCCGGAGGGTGCAACATCCTCAAGCGACTTCCAGAGCCTGGACAAGGAAAAGTGGGAAGAGATACTAAGTCAGTTGGACCCTGACGACTTCAAGTACAAAATGTAGGATTGTTGGTAGCGCACGGTCCTGTGATGGCCTGGCATTGGGATAGTGTTCCCTGGGAAGCGGGGCGGTGTTGAGAACCTTTCACCTGTACTTTTGCCTCAGGACTTGGTACGAAACCACCATGCGATAAGGCAGTTGACGCGCATTATTGTGGTTGTCAGCAAGCGCATGTAGGCCGGTAAAAGCCCGCAAGCCATCGCTCGTAAGCTAATGTCTGTAAGCCAAGAGACTTCGTTGTGACAAGCACCCCGGTAATACATAAAGAATCTGATCAGCCTAGTGGTCGCACACCATCCCGCAACCTTTTTGAGGACCCAGCGATAGCAGCCTCGGCGCAAAACGATCCGTTTGCTCGTTGGGTCATCGCCAATTGGAGAACGATACTTGTAGTTCTTGTTGCCATAGCAGCTGGGATGCTCGGATATAATCGATATACAACGGTGCGACTTGAGAAGCGCTCGGCTGCAACGGCTGTGTTGCAGGGGGTTCAGGATGCCTACAAAGAGTTGCGTGCCAAGGATGAGAATCTTCGCACATTGAAAGAGCAAGAGGCCTCCACCACCGATGCAGCCGAGAAGGAGAAGCTGAAAGTATCTATCGAGTCAACGGGTCGAGAGGTTGACCAGCTTCGGGATAAGGTGACTCTGATGGTCGATGCGCTTGATCAAGCGCAGCCGTACAGTCAACTTAAGACCCTCTACCAAGGTCTCTTGGCTGCTCGTACCAACGACTACGACAAAGTTCAGGGGGCTTTAAACGCTCAGTCGTGGGAGCGAACGGGAGACCCGGAGTCTAAGGATCGATTCGTGGCAGAGCTTGTCACCTTTGCATTGGCTCGTTCTCTTATTGACTCCGACCCGCACCGTGATTTTGCCCGCACGCAGCTTACTGCGCTCGCGGAGCGCGGCTCGTTCGCCGCTGTTCAGGCGACCAACGCGTTGTCTCTTATCGTGCAGTCTGAAGCTGACAAAAAGCAACTGGACGAGATCGTTGCCAAGGTGCGTATGAAGTTCCCGGCGCAGCAGAGATTCCTGTCTAACGCTGACAGCGAGTAGTAATGAGTATCCGCAAGCTCCCGTATGGGTTGATTGCCTTTCTAACGCTCATCAACATCCTCAATTTCTTTGACCGATACATCGTTCAAGCCGTCGAGCCTGTATTGAAGAGTGAATTCGGGCTGAGCAACCAACAGTCCGGACTGCTGGGCGCTGCCTTTGTTGTTGGGTATGTCTTCTTCTCACCTCTCTTTGGGTTCTTCGGAGACCGGGTCGATCGGAGGATATTGATGGCGGTCGGCTTAGTGGCTTGGAGCCTCTTCACAGGACTGGGTGGTCTTGCCCCGGGCTTTGCGGTGTTTCTTATCGCTCGGATGTTGGTGGGGGTTGGAGAAGCAAGCTTTGGAGCCATCGTCCCGAGCTTTCTCAAGGGGCGTGTGCAAGATATGGTTGCGCTCAACTCCGCCCTTTCGATCTTTTATGTGGCGATCCCGGTTGGTTCAGCGCTCGGCTACATAGCTGGTGGTCAAATGGCGGCGACCTGGGGGTGGCGCACCCTGTTCATGCTCGCGACTGTTCCTGGGCTGGTGCTCGCATTCGGGTTCATGTTTGTTGCAAAGGAGAGTAGGGTCGCCTCTGTTACCGCGGTAAGACCCTCGTTCTTCTCAGGGATCGCTTCGATCGCCAAGAGTCCGGTGTTGAGGCTGACCATCCTTGGGTACGTTCTCCAGACTTTTGCCTTGAATGGCATTGCGATGTTTGTAGTGCGACACGTTGCCAACTTGGGCATGCCGGAAGATGTTGCCGCTCAGTATTTTGGGATTAACCTCGCCGTAACTGGATTTCTTGGTGCGCTTGGTGGTGGACAGTTAGCTTCGCGGTTGGTCGTGAATTCGACCCTGCCCGTGCGAGGATTGCTTCTCTTCGTAGGGCTTACAACTCTCTTCGGCGTTCCCTTCCTTTCAGCCGCTCTCTTGCTCTCAACCCCGTGGTTGTTTTTCGCACTCTGTTTTGTGGCTCAGATATCACTGTTCGCTGGCACAGCTCCCCTCAATTCAGTGCTCGTCGCGCGCGCTCCGACAGGTCTTGAGGCCTTCACTCAGGGTATGACCATCTTCGCCATTCAGCTCTTCGGGTCGGCGCTTGCGCCCGTTTTTATAGGTTGGATCGCAGATGCGCTTATCACCTCTACGCAAATAGCTGAGGGGCGCGCTTTGGCGTTCGGTCTTCAGCTATCCTCGATAGCTATGGTTGTAGCAGCGATCGTGTGGCTCATGGCAGCGAAAAAGGAGCGCCAGAGTTCGTCACAGGCTGTGTAAATGATCTATGGTTCAACCAGGAGCATGCGGTACACTGTAGGATAGAAGTATCCGAGTTGAGCCCTCTTCTTGAGGTGAGGTGTCTGAGGTCGATGGTATCCGAGGCTCTTCCACAATCTGTTCACCTGAGAGAGGTCGGTCCTCGAGAGGGCTTTCAGATCCTTCCACGCGTCATTGAAACGGAGAAAAAGCTCGCGCTCATTCAGACACTCGTTGCAGCCGGAATGAAGGAGATCGAGGTAACTGCGTTCGTGAAACCAGAGAGGGTGCCAAACATGGCAGACGCGG
>JALRCK010000519.1 GCA_023262305.1 Deltaproteobacteria bacterium | reverse complement strand
AAAGCGCTGTGTAAGCTCGGCGATATGACCTTGCGAAAGTTCGGTGCTCATTACGTTTCCTTGAGCCACAAGTTGTCGGGAGAGCGGGGCTCTCGCCGTGGGGTGGCCAGACCAAGAATTTAGGCTAAACCTTGCAGCGGGTAAAGCGCCCTAAATAGCGGAAAGATTGCAACTATCTGCGGTACAGGGTACAAGGTCTTCCACTTGAGGGTCGCAGCGAAAAGAACCATGACGTCAGCACACAAACCTCCCCGATTTGCGGTCTTTTTGATCGTACTCCTCGATGTCATGGGACTAGGACTCCTCATCCCTTGCCAGCCCTTTTTGGCTAAGCATTTCGGGGCAGAACCCAGCACCATAACTCTCGTTGGCACCACCTACGCCCTGATGCAGTTTATCTTTGCACCCGTCTGGGGGACCCTCTCTGATCGATTCGGAAGGAAGCCGGTGCTCCTTGCAACCCTTACGCTCACCGGTGTTGGGCACCTCGCATTCGCCTCCGCGACATCTCTGGCTGGGCTCTTTGCAGCTCGAGCCCTCGCTGGGGTTGGCGCGGCTAACATCTCAGCGGCCCAAGCGGTGCTGGCGGATACGCATGCTCCCCATGAGCGGAGTCGCGCGATGGCCTTAATCGGAGCTGCGTTCGGGCTTGGCTTTATCTTCGGTCCACTGCTCGGTGGTTTACTCTTTAAGCTTGAAGTTTGGGCACCTGCCCTTTTTGCGGCGGGTCTCGCAGGTGCGAATTTGGTGTTTGTGGCGTTGCGCGTTCCGGAAACAAGAACGGCTACCAACACTACTTCGTCGCATCGCAGCAAGCTCGTTGAACTCTTGAGAGCCGACCGAAGCCTCCGCCCCCTCATCCTCACGACATTCTTGAGCATGACCGCTTTTGCGATGATGGAGCAAACGATCGGGCTCTATATTGAAAGCGTCTGGGTTCACTCTCAAGGTGGAGCGGGTATGCGTGAAGCGGTCTCCCTCACGACGTACTTCTTGGTAGTGGTTGGAGTTACTGCAATCGCGGTTCAAGGCTATTTTGTGAGAAAATGGCTGAAAACTCGGGCTGAAATCACATTGTGCAGAGCCGGCTTAATCATGACAACAATAAGCCTCTCGCTCATTCCAATCTTGGGATCCGTTGGTTCGTTTCCCCTCTTCCTCCTCGCGGCAGTAACACTCGCGTTCGGATCGGGGATGTTCAACCCGTCGATGGCGGGGCTCGTTTCGATCTCATCGTCCGATGATACACAGGGTCTTGGCTTGGCGTTGAATCAATCGAGCCAGGCGCTGGGTCGGATTGTTGGACCAAGCGCCGCTGGAGCGCTCTTTGCGGTCGCTACTCCGGCTCCCTTTGTGCTCGGCGCTGTGCTGACCGTTGGGGCGATGCTGATGTTGACCCCTATCCGGGCGATGCCCCGAAGCTCTCACTCTCCAGCGGATGCTGCTTAGGTCGATCCAGGAGCGAGAGGAAGAGCCTCAGCTTAACCTCTTCGGTAGCGGCCTTTGAGCCAGACTTCGATGAGTCGTCCTTGAGCCGTTCGTAGTAGCTCTTCAGCAGTGAACAGTATCGGTCACTTGAGTCCTCTATGGGGTAAGTTTCATTGTGCATAGACCCTCCGTTAGTTTAAGTAGCCTAAAGTAAAGTTGAGCTCGGGGGTATGAGGGGGGTTAGGGTGGTGACAGCATGGCGGTCTACCACCGGTGGTAGAGGCGACATGGGAGGGCGACCGTGCCGGTCGCCAAATAATATCACGTATCGCAAACCACCTTTGCCTCACGCAACAAGGCGACCGACACGGTCGCCCTCCCGGGGTGCGGGCTCGAGGCTGATGTATTCAAACCGCACCCCAAATAAAAAAAGCCCCGAGGTGTCTCCACCTCGGGGCTTTTGATCCAGGTACGTACAACCCGCTTACGCTTGGTCGTCTACCGCGAGAAGGGTTGGCCCCTCTTCGTCATGCGAACCCTGATGCGACTCATGGGAAGCGCCATTTACCTCTGCGCCCTCGTACCCAGCATCAGACTGCTGAGACTCTTCGGCTGCTCCCTCTCGAGGAATAGACAGCGTTACCGCCTTCTTCACATAATACTTCGAACCACTCGAGGGAACGGAAGACTCAGCGAGCTTCTCT
>JALRCK010000518.1 GCA_023262305.1 Deltaproteobacteria bacterium | reverse complement strand
CGAGGCGTAGACGACGAAAAAACCGGAAGCGTATCCTCTAAGATACGTGGAGGATTTTCTCGACGGTTCCAACGAAGTTGCTTTGTCCTCCGAAGCCTTGGCGAAGGGGGAAGTCAAACTAACGAATTGCGCAACAGGAGATCATTTTTAACCAGCCTGCTGGGGCAATCTTGCACATGGCGATCACAGCGCCCCTCCAATAGGTGCTTACCTAAAACCTCCATCCTGGACGACTCAAGGCCTCGAAACGGTCTCTGACATGTCCATCTCGTCCCCTCATGAGATACTCTCTAGCTAATCTAAGCATCTCCCTCTCATCACCCTCTTTGAGCGGGACCGCGAGCCCCACTCTTTTTGCCGCTACCAACATAGCGACATGTGCGTCATTGCGCCTAATGGTCGGATACATCCCTAATTGGTTAAAGAGCTTGGTGGTGAGGGATTCTATCACCCCTGCTCTCTCGTTCGGCACATTTGTCTTTACGAGGGCGCGAGTGTCTTCCTGCTGGAGCTCTCGCCAGATCCGCTGAGCCTCGCCAACGATCCATGAGTGATGAAGCGGTGATTCGAAACGACTTGCTGACAGGGATTTGAGGTATACAGGAGAGGGAAAAAATCGACAAAACGCGCTTGAGGCGGGCATTGATTGAAGATCCCGTTGCTGGCACGCCCCTCCGAAGAGGGAAGCTTCTCGGAGGTCAATCCATGATGGAGGTCGAACCACAAGAGACAATGGCAGCTCCCGAGTGATTACTTTGATCATATTTCCCTCGTCAGCGTGCTGCACCAAAAGGGCTCGAACTCTTTGGTTGCTACACGCTGGGAGAGCTTCTTGAAAGTAGCGGGAATCAGCCAAAGGAATCGACCAATCGTGGTGCATAAGAACATAGGATACCACGGCATCAATGACCTTAGGTCTGACGTCACATTTTTGACCCGTTTGATCTGACTGTTTAGACTGCTGCACGCACCGTTCCCTGATTAATGAGTCGCCCGGCAACTATACCCAATTGTGAGGGAGCGCGTAACAAAAAATCCCCATCTCATCCGGCTGGCTGCAGCCCCGCCGGCACATCGAAGCTGGCTCAGACCTGTTACTGCTCGGGCTTAACCGCCGAGGCTCCTGGATCATGAAATATCTCAACATCTGAGGCCGATGATTCGGCTTCGGCTTGGAGGTATGCCTGGAACTGCTCTGGAGTTAAAACCAGCCTCAGCTGCTCGTTTCGAAGATCTGACCGACGCCTGTTCTGAGCTATCATCTCCCGCACACGCTCCTGGGGGGTGGCACCTGACGGCGCGTGAGCCCCCCCCTTGGAGACCTCCGCCTCGACGTTCGAGAGGATGGTCCGGACAGACCCCTCCTGCTCCTTTGACAGAGAGAGCGTTCGCGAGAGCCACACGACCTCTCGCTCCACCTCCTCGTCCTGAACCTTTTTGAATGCAGCCTGAACCCGCTCTCGATAGAAGGCGGCGCTCTCCGCACCTAAAATGTCCTCGAGCGACTCTGCACCTTCGCCCTCCCCGACGCGCTCCTTGGTGTACTTCTCACGCAGGCGCTCCTTCTGTTCGTCAGAGAGAGGTACGAATTTCTCGATAGCTGAAATCCGCCAGCTCAGCGACTCGTCGGTTTGCGGCTCGGCGGCGGCAACCTGAGGCGGGGCGACTGTTACGTGCGCTCGACTCTTCGCTGAGGTCAGTTCGGACTCAAGTTGAGCGACGCGCTCCTGCATCCGCTGCAGGTCGCTCTGATCGCAGACGAGCGGCTCAGCCTGGGGGACGGGAACTGGGGCTGTCGGCGAAGATGAGGCGAAGATAGCCCATGCGATACCTGATCCTATACATATACCCGCTAGTAAAATCGGAAGTCCCCTTACCACACTCCATCACCTCGACATTATATACCTAATTCGGTAAGTATCGCCTTCGTTGAGCCTACGTTCAACATCGTTTACACGGGAGAGGCTATGAAAAGATACTTCGGGGCGCATGTTTCAGCTGCTGGTGGTCTAAAGAACGCGGTCGCGGCCGCTGTTGAGCTTGAGATTAACACCATCCAGGTGCACCCCTCCCCTCCCCAACGGTGGAACACCACACCCTTTCCGGAAGGCATCGAGGAGGCTTTTCTTGAGGCGAAGGAGGGGACC
>JALRCK010000517.1 GCA_023262305.1 Deltaproteobacteria bacterium | reverse complement strand
ACGCGAATTGTTGGAAGGGGCTCGTGCGTCATTTTGACGGCACGCCGTAGCTTCACAGATGAGAGATCTCTCACTGTCAGTAGCACACTTCGATTAATTGACCGCTTCTAGAGGGTCTGCTGCTAAATCGATTGCAATCCTGGGAAGCCCCGCGGTTACCTCAGCTCTCTGCGCTACCTTACAGAATGTCGGGGCTGACTCGCGAGCCTCTGGGCTTACCTTTGAGAAATCAAAGAGGTCCGCTCGTAGGTTTCCATTTCTCATGATGATGGAAAGAGCTTCTTGCCTCAGAGTGGGATTGTACGTGTTGCAGCGCTCTCCCAGTCCACCTCCAGCGATAAACTTGTGAGGTTCGATGCCCTGTTCCTGCATTCTTGAGTACACAACGCCGGTCACTTTGCCCATGACCTCAAAGTAGGCTCTCCACTTCCGTTCAGCGACAACCGCAAGCTGCAGAGCTCCGTCAGTCTTTATCGCTTCAGTGAGTGTTGATGAGCTCTTTATGAGTTCCGTGAGATCTACGTTTTTGCGTTCGAAGATGAGACCGTTGATTGCACGCAGAGTCGACTCGTTCGTGTGTCCTGCCCAGAGGTGCCGCTCGCCACTCTTGAAATTGCGGATGGTCTTCAACTCATCCATGATTTCGTCAAGGGTTCGCAGCTTCTTCTCGCCCCTCTCGCTCTTATCGGCAGAAGCCAAGGCCTCGCGCTCACACTTTGAGATGTACTCAGCGAGCGCGCTCGTGAGCGTTGGATGGTGTCGGGCGATGCACTTGACGAATCCGATAGCAACCCAAGGACCGGCGAGAAGATTCTCGGCGTATATGAGTCCCTTGAGAGGTTTGAATGATCCGTCCGCACCCCTACTGTCAGCTATCTCCTCATTAGAGAGAAAGCGGAACTTGTGCTGTAAGGTATCGTATACGATGAGGTGACCAAGTTCTGCGTAGCCTGGGACCGTGCAACTACTTCCAAATCCCGTGCCGAATATCAAAAATAGAGTTGCCAAGCTCGGGTCTAACTTGTTGAGAAAGATCTCTCCCTCGAGGCCAGCTTGAGCGTCGTTGAGAACGCGAACCTTTGTATCTTCTGGGAACAGCTCGGGCATCTGTTTCAGGATAGCGGAGCGCAGTTTTTCAGCTAGGGGTTCCTGCCTTATTTTTAATAACGTATTGGTTGTGGTGACGGTTGCGTCGAGTCCTTCGCCTTCAACGATGCCGGCCACGGACACATTAAAAGCCGCCAAGTTGTCTAAACGGACCGGACCCTTTGGAGTGTTGAAAGTTTTCCTTAAAAAGGTCTCGCATTTTTTTGCGATAGTCGGGTAGGTCGATTCGTGTGAATCGGGAAAACTTACGACAGCCGCCTCAGGTGTCTGGTTGTAGGTGTCGCGTAGCTTTTGCCACTTCACCGCATCAAAGATCGGTTCTGTCGAGTGAAGATGTGAGAGTGAGAAGCGAACATTTGTGCCGCCCACGATGATCGTGAGGCCGCAGGGTTCCTCTCGTGTGAGAGTGAGAGAAGACTTCTTGTTAGAATGGCGGTGCCCCTTCGGTAACGCTACCCCCTCCGTGCTCGACGAAGGTGTGGTTAGTGTCGTTACTTTCTCGGCCCCATTCACTTTGCCTAAATAAGTGGCAGAATGATCCGAATGCATTTTTACCTCAAATAATTAGCCGACCCTTTCCCACTGCATGTACGCGCAAGTAAAACCAGCTGTTGCTGACTATACATCGGCAGCCCCGCTAATCAAACAAAACGCGCGGGTATCTTTCAGAAATTACCTCGCGACTCGTTCGGTAGACGCTCGCAAAAACCGCGAAATTCGTTGGTTTTATGCAGAATGTTAGTAAAGTGTGAGCGCCAGTAACGAGCAGGCCTTGAAAGCACTAGAGATTTTTCTGTGAGTGGTGCAGCCCGGAATCTAAGCTAAGCGTGATTTAAAGGGCTTCCGCTCTCCGCCTAGGCTTGCCTCAGGATAGAGCTCCTCAAGGCGCCGAAGGATCCGGCTTTGAGCTGCTTCAATCCCACCAGCATCGGAAGGGGAGACGGGATCAGCGCTCTCCTCAATCTGAGAGACCTCAGGCTCGTAAACCCTTTCAACGACAAGTTGTTGAGCAGCTCTCGCTGGGGCTTGGCGGGGGGCTACATCT
>JALRCK010000516.1 GCA_023262305.1 Deltaproteobacteria bacterium | reverse complement strand
ACTACCTTACGCCCACTACAGTTCGCAACAAAAACAACGATGATGTCTCTGTCTATCGTCTTAAGATTGAAAGAATCGTTTGGCGCTTGGGTGATGGTGCGACAGTAAAAGCTGATGCAATTAAACAGCGCTCGTATCAAGAACATAAGCCCCGAGCAAATAGCTTCTTCCGAGAGCTCTATAAGAAGCAGCTTGCCGCCATGAAGAGATTCCACGGGGAGGATCACACCGGGCAGCTCAAATCAGATGTGCGAATGGAGAGAGAAGATCGGTTTCGAAAGGGACAAATATCTGCTCTCTTCTGCTCGCCGACGATGGAGTTGGGAATCGACATTCGAGACCTGAGTGTTGTTCACTTGAGGAATGCCCCTCCGTCGCCAGCAAATTATGCGCAGCGGGCGGGTCGCGCCGGTCGAAGTGGACAAGGCGCGCTGGTGTTTACTTACTGCTCCTCGTATTCGCCACATGATCGACACTTTTTCCACCGTCAGATTGAATTGGTAGCCGGTACGGTTCAGGCCCCTCGATTGGACCTCTGTAATAGGGAGCTTCTCCAGACCCACCTAAACGCGCTTTTAATCTCAGAGATCGGTCTGCCGCAGTTAGAGCTTGATGGTACAGCGCGTCCGTCCTTGATGTCATTGGTTAGTGCGGATGATGCATCTTTGGGATTAGCTGATACCGTGAAGTCCAGCCTGGAGATTTCGGATAAAAAATTAGACGAAGTAAAAGCTACGTTCCTCCGCGTCGTGGCGGATTTTACTGATAGGTTAAATGAAAAGGGCTCATCTTGGTTCTCTAATCTGTGGATTGAGCAAAACCTTTCCCACGTTGCAACTTCGCTTGATAAATCTCTTAACCGATGGCGTGCGTTGCATAAATCGGCTCGAAATATCTTAAGCCAAGCAACTCAGAAAATTGATAGTGGGCTCCTTACCCCTGGAGGAGATGAGTACAAGAAGCATCGACGTGCGCAAGACCAGGCGAATCGACAGCTTAGCCTCTTACGGAATGACACGGGCAAAGGTCCTGCGGATAATTCCGAATTTTATCCCTATCGCTATCTGGCAGCAGAGGGATTTCTCCCCGGTTATAACTTTACACGTCTGCCAGTGCGCGTCTTCATTCCGACTAGCGACAGTACGGGTGAGTTCATCTCTCGACCCCGATCTGTTGCTTTGCGGGAGTTTGGTCCGCTAAACCTCATTTACCACAGTGGGCGGAAATACAGGGTGTCGCAGCTCGTGACTCAAGATGCCGAAGCCTCCCTGAAAGATGCCAAGGTGAGCGTAAAGACAGGATACTTTCTGAGCGACGAACAGAAGGACCTCGAGAAATGCCCCATATCCGGGCTCAGCTTGAGTGATAACGCCAACACCTTGCATTTGAGCCATCTCATAGAGATGACCGAGTCTAGGGCTGAGGAGCTTGAGCGCATATCTTGTGAGGAAGAGGAGCGACGTCGTAATGGCTATGAGGTAAGCACCTACTTCACCCTCGATGGAGGGGACTTTTCCCGGGTTCGCAGAGCTACCTTATCGACGAACGAGGGACCTCTCATGAACATGAGATACCTACCAGCTGCGCGCCTTGTTCACATCAACACAAAGTGGCGAAATCAGGGCACAGATGGATTTCCCATGGGACTCGTTTCCGGTCAGTGGGCGAGAGGCCTCCCGGATCCTAGTGCGGCCCGCGAACAATACCGACTAGTTAAGCTTGTGACGTCCAACGTCGCTGACGCTCTCTACATTGAGCCGACCCAGCCGTTGGCTCTCGGGTACGAAGGGGTTGTTACCCTTCAGCATGCCCTGAAACGGGCGATAGAGGATGTGTTTCAAATCGAGTCAAATGAGGTCGGGGTTGTTGCTCTCGGAGATGACGATGCCCCCAACATTTTAATTTACGAGGCTGCCGAAGGGAGTCTCGGCGTTCTCTCGCAATTTGTAGATAACATCGCCGTATTCCACCAAGTTGTCCGAAGGGCTATCGAATTGTGTCGATATGATGTGTCCGAGTATCGAGCTCCGGCCAGCTACGATGACCTGCTCAGTTACTACAATCAGCGCGAACACAAAATGCTTGATCGCTTCTTGATTAAGGATGCTCTTCAGAAGCTGCTTGTTTGTTCGATCACTAGCCTAGACAATCCAAACTATAA
>JALRCK010000515.1 GCA_023262305.1 Deltaproteobacteria bacterium | reverse complement strand
ATTTATCGACAACCAAATCAACCCGCAACTTCGTGATGAGTTGAGGATTCACGGGGCGGCTCGTGTACCTGTGGTGGTCTCGCTCTCGGAAGATTTCTTTGAGGTCGGACGGTCGCTCGATCGACAGCTCGCCGCGTATCGTCGGAAGGCGCGGACTGAGTTGGGCGATGCCTGTGACGCTGGGATTATCGCCCCGCCCGCTGAGGATCTCGCTGAGGAACTCTCTCAGTGGTTTGATCACTTCGAACGACAGGAGCTCCTGCTTCGACTCTCTCCGTTCCTTCGTAAGCGCCACAACGATTAACGGGGCAGGGCGGTAGTTGGATGTCTCGAAACGTTGTCCTGATTCCGGTCTACAATGAGGAGCGCCACCTTGAGGGTCTGCTCTCGCGCTTGCGTCAGGTCTACCAAGACGATGTGCTCTTGATTGATGACGGCTCTGTTGATCGATCCCCAACGATTATCAAGACGCTCCTCGACGGACGCACAGCTTCCATTCTCCAAGAGCGTAATCGCGGGTATGGGGCAACATTGACCGCCGGATTCCAGGAGGTCGTAAAGCACGGCTACGATTATGTGATCACGATGGATTCTGACGGGCAGCACAGGCCCGATTGGATCCCGGAATTTTTCCGATTGATTCCCGCATGGGATATCGTTTCAGGAAGTCGTTACAGTGCTGAGAGCGACAAGATGGGGGATGCTCCACCGGATCGAAGGGCGATCAACGCTACCGTCACCGCGCGAATCAATCACCTAACGGGCTTCTCTCTAACTGACTCTTTTTGTGGTTTTAAAGCGTATCGGGTCTCTGCTCTCGCCAAGCTGGATCTGAGTGATGTGGGGTACGCCATGCCTCTCCAACTATGGTTGCAGGCAAGGCATCATGGTCTTAAAGTCGTTGAGCAGCCTGTTTCAAGAATCTATGATGATCCGAGTAGGCGATTTGGGGGAGAGCTGGATGTTCCGGAGGTGCGCCTGCAGCTCTACCTTGAAACAATAGAACGGGAGCGAAGTCGATGGAATCTGTAGCACTTGTCATTTCACCGCATCCTGATGACGCAGAAATTGGGATGGGAGGCACGATTGCATCCCTGATTCAGCAAGGTGTCAAAGTCGTAGTCGCTGATCTTAGCGACGGTGAACCCACGCCTCATGGGTCTGTTGAGGTGCGCAAAGAGGAGTCTCGCGAGGCTTCAAAGATTCTTGGGCTTACGGAACGGAGGCTCCTACCGCTCAAGAACCGTGAAATCTTCGACTCCGTAGAGAATCGAAGCCTCGTAGCTGCGCTGATTCGAGAGGTTCGACCGCACTTGCTTTTTGGTCCCTACTGGGAGGATGCTCATCCAGATCACGTGCAAGCCGCAGCGCTTGTGGAGTCATCGCGATTTTATGCCAAGTTCGTTAAGAGCGATCTCCCACATGAGCCGTGGTATCCCCGTAAGCACCTTCACTTCTTCTCAACGCATATGAAGGTTCGTTTCACTCCTTCTTTTGTGTTTGATATCTCAGCGCACCTCGAAAGTAAGATCGCCGCTCTATCAGCCTATAGGTCGCAGTTTTCAGCAAATCCGTCGAATCGGGGCCGAATCGAGGAGATTCGTGCTGAGGCTACGTACTGGGGACATCAGGTGGGAGTATCCGCGGGAGAGCCGTTTGTGTGCAGGGAGTTGGTCCGTATCTCGTCTGCGGAGGCGCTCTCACGTATTTAGGCATGATGACAACGTGCATACCCCCATACGAGGAATGGACCGCGCTTCTCGCAGCCAATTGCGAGGTCGCTCAAACGCTCCATAGGAGAGTTGGGGAATCTCTCGTTCGGGATGTGCGTGAGCAGGTTGTGAATGCAGCCCTTGAGTATACCTCTTTGTTGCAAGAGGTCGCACGACAGGCTGGGATCAATCTTCCGCTCGAGCCTTTGGGTTCGGTGGATTTATCCCGTCCAATTATTATGGCCGGTCACCAACCCGTCATCTACCACTCGGGGATCGCGGAGAAAACGGCGCGCTTGCGAAAGCTCGCGATGTCCACTGGAGCGTTAGGGATCAACGTGGCGATAGACACCGATGAGGGAGATGCCGGGCGCATGGCGTGGCCGCGCATGCGGGGAGATGACCTCTCGATTAATGTCGGATCTATCGGAACGCAGAGCGTTCTCTTTC
>JALRCK010000514.1 GCA_023262305.1 Deltaproteobacteria bacterium | reverse complement strand
ACTACGTTCAAAAGCGCGAGATGGCGCGCGAGCGTGAGCACCGGAAACTTGGCAAGGAGCTCGACCTGTTTAGCATCGACCATGAAGGTGTTGGATCCGGACTGATCCTGTGGCACCCCAAAGGGGGCCTTATTCGATATCTCATCGAGGAACACGCCCGTAAGATGCACCTTGAGGGCGGTTATGATTTCGTATACTCGCCGCACATCGGTCGCTCTACCTTGTGGGAAACGAGTGGTCACCTTTCATTCTACAAAGATGGGATGTTCGCCCCCATCGAGGTCGAGGGACAGGAGTACTACCTCAAGCCGATGAACTGCCCCTTCCACTGCAAGATCTTTGACTCAGTACCCAAATCATATCGAGATCTCCCGAAGCGATTTGCTGAGTGGGGTACCGTGTACCGTTTCGAGCGAAGCGGAACGCTCTCTGGACTGACTCGTGTTCGAGGATTTACGCAGGACGATGCTCACCTCTTCTGCCGTGAGGACCAGATGCCGGCAGAGATCGACGAGGTCCTACGCTTTAGCGTTGGGCTCCTCCGCGATTTCGGCTTGAAGGATTTCCATCTGTACTTGAGCACGCGACCACCGCAACGCGTCGGCGCAGAGGAGAAGTGGGACGCCGCCGAGACCGCGCTCAAAGCGGCTCTTGAGCGAAGCGGATTGCCCTTCTCACTGAACGAGGGAGACGGCGCCTTCTACGGACCCAAGATCGATATCTGCGTGAAGGACACCCTCGATCGCCAGTGGCAGTTGAGTACGATCCAATTCGACTTCAACCTGCCAGAGCGTTTTGACCTCTCATACACAGATGCTGACGGCATGAAGAAGCGCCCCTACATGATTCACCGCGCGTTGTGTGGATCGATGGAGCGATTCTTTGCGATCCTGATCGAGCATTTCGGCGGCGCATTCCCGACCTGGCTCGCTCCAGTGCAGACGATGATCGTGCCTGTGAACGAAAGTTGCGAGGCTTTTGCGAACTCTCTCAGCGCCTCGCTGAACGATGCAGGGTACCGGACTGAGGTCGACCTCGCGGCAGATTCCTTCAACAAGAAGATTCGAAACGCAGTGACTCAGAAGATCCCGAACATCCTGATCGTTGGAAACAAGGAGGTGGAGACGAATTCAGTGACCCTTCGCCGATATTGCGTAAAGGAGCAGCTCACCCTCTCGGTTGACGATTTCAAGCAACGCTTAGAAAAGCTCGTAGCTCAGCGGCTGATGGACAACGACCCGACGGTTGCAGTTTAAGAGAATCGAGGACTACCGCAGCGCACTCGACTAGAAACCGCCCTTCGGGCTCTTCGTCATGATATCTACACCGTTTTCGGTTACGAGAACGGTGTGCTCCCACTGTGCTGAAAGCGCCCCATCGGCCGTGCGCACGGTCCATCCATCGACCTTCGACAGCGCAGTGCGCGCCGTACCCATGTTGATCATCGGCTCAATTGTAAAGGTCATGCCAGGGCGCATAACGTCTCCACTCCCCTTTCGCGCGACGTGAATCACTTGCGGAGGCTCGTGGAACTCTCTTCCGAGCCCGTGCCCGGTGTACTCGCGGACGATGCCGTAGTTCTTACCGGTGCCACGAATGAAATCCTGAATTGCAGCACCGATATCGCCGATGTGATTCCCAGGCTTAACCTGACGGATGCCAGCGAACAGCGCCTCGCGAGTTACTCGCACAAGCTCGCGAGCGTCGGGAGAGCACGACTCCTCACCGCCGACGAAATACATCCGGCTGGAGTCGCCGTGAAACCCGTTCTTGTAACAGGTGACGTCAACATTAACGATATCTCCCGGCATCAACAAAACGTAGGGCGCAGGGATTCCATGACATACGACATCGTTCGGGGAGACACACACCGACTTAGGGAATCCTTTATAGTTAAGCGGCGAGGGAATCGCTCCATGCTCCAAGGTTCGCCGATGCACGAAGGAATTGATCTCCTCAGTGTTCATTCCAGGGCGGATAATCTCTCCGACTTCATCGAGGATAACGTTGTACCTGTCCAGTTTCTGCAATACCTGCAACGCCCGCTGAATGCGGTCCCAGTATCGCTGCAACTGCTGCTCAATTGGATTGATCATTCCGTCACCCTCTTCTTTGGTGGTGGTGGTGATGTCGGCCACGGTCTGCCGTCCCGCTCCCGCGATGGTGGCTGGCATGGCT
>JALRCK010000513.1 GCA_023262305.1 Deltaproteobacteria bacterium | reverse complement strand
ATGAGATGTACTACGAGCACAAGTTTTTGGATGGCTCTCTTGATGTATTAGCCGGTATCCATGATTTCACCCTTGAATTCGCGGTTCTCAACTACGCGTACACCCTGATTAATAGCTCTTTTGCGACCCCCTCAACGATTACTCAGATGCCATACTCGTTTTATCCATTCACGGGGCCGGGGACTCGCGCCTTCGCTAAACTAACGGATGAGCTGTATCTGCTTGTCGGGGCGTATGATGGAGATACCGCCAATTTCACCAATCCGCGGCATCAAACCTGGGCGATAAGCAAGCAGGGTGGGATCTATTCGATCTCTGAGCTCGGCTGGATTCAAGATGACCCGAAATATTATCACACCAAGGTGGCGTTGGGAGCTTGGTATAATTCGGGTACTATTGTTGACTACTACGGTGAGGATGCAACGGGCAACTACGGTACCTACCTTCTGGCGGAACAGGAGGTGTGGCGTGAGCATCAAGACGATCCGGAGCAGGGCCTTGGACTTTTCGCGCAGCTCGGCCAGGCTGATAACGATGTCAACATAAACCCGTGGTACTTCGGGGCTGGGGTACACTACCAGGGGGTAGTTCCCGACCGCGATGAGGACGTTTTAGCCTTCGGATACGCGCACGCCCAAATGAGCAGTCGGTATCAAGAGTATATCGGGACGACGAAACAGAGTGAAAAGGTATGGGAGGTCAGTTACCGCGCTCGCGTAACGAAGTCCATAACGCTCACGCCCGACGTCCAGTACGTTGTTGATCCGTACGCCAACCCAGATCTCTCTAACGCCTTGGTGTTTTACCTGAGGACTGAGGTCGCGCTTTAACGCGAGGCGCGCCCTGAGCTAGGCTCCTGGTGGAATTGTACTTACGAACGCTTGTTAGCCGGCAAGATCGTCTTCCTGATCCGAATCGACTTTGGAGTCACTTCGACAAGCTCATCATCACGAATGAAGTCGATAGCCTTCTCAAGTGTGAGCGGAACAACTGGAGAGAGGATTACGTTCTCATCCTTCGCTGCAGCGCGGATATTAGTAAGTTTCTTCTCTCGACAGATATTTACGTTCAGGTCGTTGTCGCGATTGTGCTCTCCGACAACCATTCCTTCATACACGGGATCTCCCGGCTGAACGAACATCTTTCCTCGCGGTTGGAGACCAAAGATCGCGTAAGGAATCGCCTCTCCCTGTCGGTCGGCAACAAGCGAGCCCGATTGGCGAGACATGAAATCGCCCTTGAATGGCTCGTAACCCTTGAGGTAGGAGTTCATGATGCCTGTGCCGCGGGTATCGGTGAGGAATTGGTTTCGGTATCCGATCAGTCCACGCGAGGGGATCTCAAACTCTAGCCGCACTCGGCCCGTGCCGTGATTGACCATGTTCACCATCTTGCCACGACGAATTGAGAGTGTCTCCGAGAGGATTCCGATGTGTGCCTCATCACAGTCGATAACGAGATGTTCGATCGGCTCTTGGGTCTCGCCGTTGACCTCTTTGTAGATGATCTGTGGGCGACCAACGGTAACCTCAAATCCCTCACGTCGCATTGTTTCGATCAGGATAGCCATCTGGAACTCACCGCGACCTCGAACGATGCAGCTCTCGTCTTCTTTCGATTCCTCAATCTTAAGCGCGACGTTGAAGAGCGCTTCCTTGTGGAGCCGTTCCTTGATCTTCTGAGGTTGAACGAGCTTGCCCTCCTTTCCAGAGAAAGGAGAGGTGTTCGCCATGAACTTCATGGAGATCGTTGGCTCATCAACTGAGATTCGAGGCAACGCTAAGGGGCGCTCAACGGTACAGATAGTGTCGCCGATGGAGACATCCTCAATTCCAGAGAGAATAATAATCTCTCCCGGCTCGGCCTGTTCAACTTCCGCAAACGATATGCCCTGGTACACCTGCAGCTTTGACACGCGCAGAGGCTCGGCCTGACCGTTCTCGCCGATCCGGGCAAGACGCTCATTTTTGCGAGCTGATCCGTTGAACACGCGACCGATAGCGAGGCGTCCAAGATAATCCGAGTACGAGAGGTTCGTGACGAGCATCTGAAAAGGCTGCTCGGGATCGTACGATGGTCCGGGAATGTGCTTAACGATCGTGTCAAAGAGGGGGGCAAGTGTGTTGCTGTCATCGCCGATCTTATGCATGGCGATACCCTCGCGACCAATAGCATAGAGA
>JALRCK010000512.1 GCA_023262305.1 Deltaproteobacteria bacterium | reverse complement strand
GAAGCTGACGCAGTCGCTAGACGCAGCAGGCGCGCCGACTCCTGAAATCGAGCATCGCGTTGGGGTGCTGCGAGAGCTTGGTGCGGTCTTGGGATTGTTCTTTGAGACGCTCGATCAGGTTGAGGCTCAGGGGCTTGTGGTGATGGCTCATATTTTGAAGGTAGCGCCTTACACCCCCGATGAGGTTCGAAAGCTTCTTGCAGAGAGGATCGAGGCGCGCGCAGCAAAGAACTTTGCCCGTTCTGATGAGGTGCGTAAGGACCTCGGAGTGCGTGGTGTTGAGGTGCTTGATTCGAAGAGTGGCTCCACCTGGCGCTTTAGCTAGGGTCGCGTGGCGAGGTAGTTGGGTTGAACTGCGGAGCTTCTGGGTCCTCAAGGGCATTCTTTAGTCTACCGCTGGCGTCAGGCTCAGAAGGGTCTTCACACATTTCTCAATATCTCGCCCAGTCGCAGGCTTTGAGAGCACGACGACGGCACCGGCGCGCAAGAGCACGGAGTGTACCTCCTCGTCTTGTGAGGCGAGGCATACGAGGTGCGCCCTCGGCGCCTCACGCTTAATCCGTCGAAGGAGTGGAGCGAGGTTACGCTCCTGTGTCGGTGCATCCATAACTACCACAGAGATCGTGGGAGACGAGCGAAGGAGATTGATGAGTCCAGCCTCCTCCAAGTCGGCAGCAGCGCAGACGACTCCCGATTCTCGCAGCATCAGGGCATGTGAGGTTGCGCATCGAGGGGAGTGCGAGGCGAACACGGCGTGAGCGTTTGAAATGCGGCGTAGTGATTGGGGGGATGGAGTCCCCTTTTTCTTGGCGCGTGCAGCATGTTTAGGGATCGGCGCTACCGTTGGTCCGTTGAGTTGGTCCGTTGTGGTGGCAAGTTCCCGGATGGACTGAACGAGTGAGTCGCTGATGGCAGCGAGTAGCGGGTTCCCTCGTGAGTGTCGGGTGATGAGAGCGCTGTAGCCGGCGATCTCTTGAGTTGAAGCGGCGATGGTTTGCCGATAGGTGCGAATTGCGCTGAGCTGAATCAGTTCGCGCTCAAGCGCCGCTGCGTGTTCGCGTGCGGACTCTTCGCTGCGGCGATCGAGCACAAAAATAATAAATCCGTAGGGCGCTCCGTGTGAGGTAAGTGGTCTGATGATTGTTTGAAATCCATCCACTGAGAACTCAACATCGCGAGCAAACGGACCTGAGAGCTTCTCAAGGATCTGCTGGACAGATTGCTTAGACGTAGAGCTCTCAAAGCAGTTGAGAAGGGGAATCCCTGGAGCGATCCTCTCGTATTGAAAGTCTGGAACTCCGAATGAGATCGGGTAGTGCTGGTCGTTAAGGTTTATGGAGCGAATGGTCAGCTCAGCATCAAGGGTTAGTCCTGGGAGCCCAAGGTGAGTCAGGAGATCTCCAACGGCGAGGGGAAGATCTCCATCAGCACGAAGCTTCGATATCTCGGGAGTGATATCGAGCATGAGTCCCTTGAAGAGCTTAGTTGATGGGTCGGTTGAGGCTCTGCAGTGAATGAAGCGCACCTCATTATTGTCTGGTCTGATCCAGCGGTAGGTCGCCATGTATGGAGAACCCCTTCGCAGTGATTCGTCGAGAAGCACTTCAATATTGAATCGATCGGCGGGATGCACGTAGGCAAGAAAGAGAGCTCCGTGAACAGAGAGGTGTTGCCGAGACACTCCCAAAACTTCGTGCGCGTTCGCAGAGCTGTGGGTGACTGAGTTTGTATCGGGATCGTAGCTAAAAAAGAGTACGCCGGGGGAATTGAGGGATGCGGTGTCCTGAGCGGCTCCCCATGGGCCGGTCCGTACTGAACTGCGAGATGGTATCCGTTGCGGTTTCCCTCTCATGACCACAGTACTGAGCAGACGATTGGGAGGCTTCGGTATGCCGGCGTCTCCTAATCACATGTCGTGGGGATGTGTATAGGGGGTTTCGGGTCCGGGGAAGGGGGTTTTTGATGGTCGGTCGGAGTTCCAGGAGGGCCTCCCCCTCGCGTGCTCCGGTTTCCAGTGGTACATTCCATCCCCATGACCGTGCAGCAGACTACGATTTCTCCAATGCGCATCGCCCTTATGGGGACGAGAGGTGTTCCAGCGCGATATGGGGGCTTTGAGACCTTTGCCGAGCAGCTCTCGACTCGCTTGGTGGCACGTGGACATGAGGTTACGGTCTACAGCCGTTGCGGCATCTT
>JALRCK010000511.1 GCA_023262305.1 Deltaproteobacteria bacterium | reverse complement strand
GGGAACTGGGGTTTTTTTTGAGCTTTCCGCCGCTCTGTCGGGGGCGCAACGTGGAATGAATCCTGGCTTGACGCACTTTCTCGTTTCCCCGCAGCCTCAACTGTAGCAAAATGCGGGCGTTGTAGCGTGTTTTGAAGGTAGTGTTGCATGGACCGTTCAAAGGAGTTCTTTGCCAAGAATCAAGAGCGATTTATCGCTGAGTGGAAAGAGTTGTTGACCTTTCCAAGTATCAGCACCGACCCCGCCTACCTGCCCGAGTGCCTCAAATGTGCGGATTGGGTTGCAACCCACCTCACTAAGCTCGGTTTTCGGACCGAGATGTGGACGACAGAAACAAAGCCCCTGGTGTACGGTTTGATGCCGGGCAATCCCCACAAGCCAACGGTGCTCTTTTATGGGCACTACGATGTGCAGCCCCCAGAGCCCCTCGATCTGTGGACGACGCCACCTTTTGAACCGACGCTCCGCGATGGGCGGATGTATGCGCGAGGTGCGCAGGACAACAAGGGACAGGTATTCTTCTTTTTGAAAGCGATCGAGGCGCTCAAGGCGGAAGGGGCCGACCTGCCAACGGTCAAGGTCTTGATCGAGGGTGAAGAGGAGAGTGGTAGCGTCGCAATGCACAAGGGCCTGCATCAGTGGCGTGAGGCGCTTGCGGCTGACATCTTGATGGTTGCCGACACCGGCATGGTTGAGCACGGTAGACCTACGATCACGATGGGTCTCCGCGGTATCATCGGATGCGAGGTTCAGGTGCACGGACCAGCGATCGATCTTCACTCAGGGATCTTCGGTGGGATCGTTCTTAATCCGATCCACGCGCTTACGAAGATAGTGAGTGGAATGTTTAAGCCCGATGGCTCGATAGCTATCCCCGGTTTCTACGATGGGGTGGAGCCTGTGAGTCAAGAAGATAAGGCGCGCGCGAACGCTGCTCCGATCGACTTAGAGGATATCTCTAAGAGGCTCGGTGTTCCCCTGGCAGGGGGTGAGCCAGCTCTGCCGCCGATGGAGCGCCGCGGGTTTCGACCAACGATCGAGGTAAACGGAATCGGAGGAGGATACCAAGGACCGGGGGGCAAAACCGTTATCCCATCTGTGGCGATGGCGAAGATCTCAAGCCGCCTCGTTGCTGGCCAGGATCCGGTTGCGACCCTTGAAAAGATCAAGCGCTATGTCAGAGACGCGGCCCCTGTCGGTGTGCGGGTTGAGTTTGTCAGTGAAAAGATCGGGGGGAAAGCGTTCCGCCTCTCTGTTGAATCGGATGCCGTCGCCAAAGCGAGTGAGGCGATTCGTGGTGAGTTCGCGTGTGAGCCGGTTTTCTTGTGGGAGGGCGCTAGCGTGCCGATTATTCCGGAGCTTGCCACTGCCTCTGGGGCAGAGCCGTTGATGGTTGGCTTTGGAATGGAGGCGGATGCGATCCACTCTCCTAATGAGTCGTTCTCCCTCCGTCAACTTGAGGAGGGATATCGCTATACGGTAGCGTTCCTGAAGAAGGTATGAGTCAGATCCCACTCGCAGAGAAGTTACGTCCTAAGACCCTCGAAGAGTTCTCGGGGATAGATTCCCTTGACGGTGCGTTCGTTCGCCAGCTCCGGTCAGGTGCAGGGCGGATACCATCTGCCATCCTGTGGGGTCCACCGGGTTGTGGGAAGACAACCCTGGCAAAGCTGATCGGCAAGCTCTATGACTGCGAGTTTATCGAGCTCTCCGCAGTTCTCTCGGGGGTGAAGGATGTGCGAGAGGTGGTTGACGCCGCCAAAGAGCGCGAGAAGCCGACCCTTCTTCTTGTCGACGAGATCCATCGCTTCAACAAAGCACAGCAGGATGCGTTCCTCCCTCACGTCGAAGCGGGCACCATCGCGTTGGTCGGGGCCACGACCGAGAATCCATCATTCTTTCTGACCGCAGCGCTCCTCTCACGATGCCGCGTAGTTGTGCTGAAGCCTCTTTCGACTGAAGCGCTTGAGTGCGTGTGTCAGCGTGGAGAGGAGGAGTTGAGTCTCTCGCTCTCGGCAGGTGCGCGCGCGATGTTTACGGAGGCGTGTGGTGGCGATGGGCGACGATTACTCAATCTTTTGGAGTCGTTTCGCGACTCGGTTGGGCAGAAAGGTGCCAGTGGCGCCACCGATGATGATGTTCGAGCGTATCTTTCGAGTGCTGGAGTGCTCGCCTACGATCGTGATGGAGAGGAGCACTACAACA
>JALRCK010000510.1 GCA_023262305.1 Deltaproteobacteria bacterium | reverse complement strand
CAACGTGTGGCTGGTCAACACGGGATGGACTGGGGGTGGTTACGGCACCGGTTCCCGCATGAAGCTCAGCTTGACCCGCCGCATCATCGATGCCATCCATAGCGGCGAGCTCGCCAAAGCCCCAACGGAGAGAGACACTACCTTTGGTTTCGATGTCGTAACCAAGTGCCCAGAGGTCCCCTCAGAGGTCCTCATCCCGCGAAACACCTGGAAGGACAAAGCAGCGTACGACGCAGCGGCCAAGAAGCTCGCGCAGCTCTTTGTAAATAACTTTAAGGCCTATGAGGGTGGGGTATCCGCAGAGGTACGGTCTGCCTCGCCGGTGGTGTAGAGGCCCAAAGGCATTCCGGCCTGCGTCGCGACATGCATCACTGCAAAGGGTCCGAAGGTACGCGGGTCCTCCATCAACTGGGGTATTCCTTGATTTTTCGGCATGAAACCTTTGCGTCTATTGCCTAGCGAGTTTATGCTGACCGAAAGGCGTTATACTCTTCCAAACCATGAAATCATCGAGCGCGGCGACCCTCTTAAAAGAGATTACAAAGATGGAGAGCTGTCCACTTTGTGTCTTTATCGGTTCCCCCGATCGCGTACGACGTGAACGAGCGCTATCGTTCGTCCTGAATCACTTTGCAGGTAAGGACCTCCACCCCCTTACCTACTCTTTTTCTGAGCAGGGTCGGCATAACATCATAAGCCTCCTGAACGAGATATCTGAGCCCTCACTCTTTGAGCCAACCAGGTACGTTGTCATCCGAGGGATCGAGACAGCAAAGGTAGTAGACCTTGAGCCCCTGACGAATTTCCTCACCAAAAAAATCGCCGGCGTTCACGTAATCTTAGTAGGCGAGGGATTTCCTCAGAGCCAAAATTTCAAGAAGGCTCTGGAGAAACTCGCATCCGTGCTCATCTTTGATCCACTCAAAGGAGCTGAACTACGACGTTGGACCGAGCGTGAGCTCAAAACGAGTGGTGTTTCCGGCGCTACAGACGAGATGATCGAGCTCGCCCTCTCCCTGGCAGGCGAAGAGCCAGAGGCCATCGCTGCACTGATTGAAAAACTCGCTCTCTATCTGGATGGCGATGCGCCTACCCCAGAACTCATGCGAAAGCTCATCCCTGGGCGGTCCTCGGCAAGCGACTTCGAGCTCGCCGACGCACTCATGAGTCCAAAACGCGCCTCTACGGAGGTACTCATCCATCAGCTCATCGCCCAAGGCTCAAGCCCCTTCATGCTGTTGGGTCTGCTTACAAAGACCTTCGTTTCTCTCTACCGAATCAGGTCGATGCTCGACCGAGGGTTGCAGTCCAACGACATCCGCATCGCGTTAGGTGTATCTCCGTGGCTCTTCAATCGATATCTCCCCATCGCTCGCTCTCAAACCCTAGCCACACTCTCTCATAATTGTGAAACGCTCTTGCGTGCAGACTTCCGGTTGAAGGATAAATCTATTGGTCACTCAGCAACTTTAAGCTTCATAGCACACCAGATCTCTCCACGACCGCAGCGCCCATGAAGATGCTCGCTTCACTCCTCTGCCTGACCTGCTCGCTGATGATCGCGTGGACTCATGTTGCTGAGGCAAAGCCAAAAGCAAAGGCAAAGGCGGCGCGACCTAAGGCTTCACAATCATCCAATCCCCTCCTTGGCAATCCTAACTCTAAGTACCGTGGCTGGGATTACCTTGCAGGGCAGCTGCGAAAGGCCGGTGTAGCACAACAGGATATCGACTCAATCTATCAGGATGCGCGAATGCCGCGCTTCACCTTCATCCCCTTCAAGGTGAAGCCGAAGGAGGCCTCCGCCATGTACACCTCCTTCAACAAGGATCTCTTCGCCAAGTTGGGGGCATCATTCATCGACGAATACGACTACGAGTTCGACACGATGGAGAGAGCCTATGGGGTGCCACGTGAGGTAGTGACCGCAATTCTTGTGATTGAAACACAGATCGGTCGACACACCGGCAAGGATATCATCGTGTATCGCCTCTCCCGCCTCGCATCGGTACTCGACCCAAACAACATTCAAGAGAACTACCGCAGGCTCAAAGCCTCTGACCCGAATGTTACCCTTGAGGAGGTGAAAGCTCGGGGGCGATACCTTGAGGAGACCTTCCTTCCCGAGATTCCAGCACTGCTCGATATAGCAAAGCGAAATCACGTTAATATCTTCCACGTCCTCGGATCGAGCGCCGGAGCCTTTGGCATCCCTCAGTTCCTGCCA
>JALRCK010000050.1 GCA_023262305.1 Deltaproteobacteria bacterium | reverse complement strand
TCAGACCAAGCGCGTACGAGGGGATGCTGTTCAAACGAACATGTGAGGAACGGACTGGCGCTTGCTCCCCAAGGACGTAGGAGAGCGCTCTGAGCAGCTGTTGAGCCTCAAGGTACCCGCGGTGAAAGAACATCTCGCCACCGTCCGCGGAGAGGACGAGAACGGATGGGGGCTGAAGGTCTCGAAACCTCGCTGGAATCTCAGCTCGCTCCCTGAGGTTTATCCGAACCGGAAGAAAAGAGCGCGCCAGAATCTTGCGAACCCCCGCATCCTTAAAGGCCCCCGACTCCATCTTGCGGCACCAGGGACATGCTTTTGAGGATCCGCTCACAAAGACGAGCCGACCACGCGCCCGAGCCTCGGCGAAAACCTCCTCGCTCCATGGCTGCCACGATATCTCTTGAGAGTCCGCTCGCACCGGAGCCAGAGGTACGAGGAGAAGGAGGCCAAGAAGGAGCACGATGTGCGCCTTAAGAACACCGATCGGCGCGTTTGCCGCGACCTTACCAAACAGCCCCTGCCTCATCCCTCCTTGTATAGCAGCTAGCACCACCCAGAGGCACCCCGGTTCCTTACGCAGGGTGGCGCAAGCTCCAAACATCGATGCTTTATCCCTCTTCCTCGGGGTACCAAGGTAACCACGCATAGTGTATGCTACTGTGACGCGTAAGTATGCTATCTATGACCTCTGACAAAGCTCACGGCACCGGAAGGATTGAAGACTGGATAGGTCAACAGCCCATCACATCCCCTCAGGTGCAACTTAGCATCGTTGTCCCCGCATACAACGAGGAACGGCGACTACCCCCTACCCTGATCGACATAATCGATTTTTTTGACCGCAAGGCACTCTCGTATGAGGTGCTTGTGATCGACGACGGCAGCAAAGACACTACCGCCGAAGTTGTGCGCAAGTTTGAGCGAGTTCGAAACCAAGTCCGGCTCATTCAGTTACCCCGAAATTACGGCAAGGGGCATGCCGTCCGGTTAGGGGTCCTGAACTCCAGAGGCTCTCAAATTTTATTCGCCGATGCTGATGGCGCGACTCCGATCCAGGAGTTTGATAGACTTGAAGCTGCGTTGACCGCTGGAGCGGATATCGCAATAGGCTCCCGAGCTTTAGCTTCGAAGGAAACTAAGGTAGCAACTTCGATACACCGCCGATTCCTCGGTCGCGTCTTCAATAAATGTGTCAATATGATCCTGCTGCCGTCGATTGCGGACACACAGTGTGGATTCAAGATGTTTACGCGCAAGGCCGCGCTCTTCCTCTTCAGGCGGCAACGTGCGGATAGATTTAGCTTCGATGTAGAGTTACTCTACATGGCGCACAAAGCCGACTTGGCCATCAAAGAGGTGCCAATAAACTGGACAAACGTGCCGGGCTCCAAGGTAAACTTGGTGCTCGACTCACTCTCCATGTTTCGCGACGTCTTTCGCTTTAAGGTCATCCATCGCGGGATAGATCGAGCCTGCTTCGAGCAATTCGAAGAGCAGGTCGGTGAGACCTTAAAGAGCTAGGAGCCGCTATCTAGTTTGTTTTTGTCGGTTCTACAGCCTGCTCTTGTCGGACAGCCGCGTTGTGGTCGCTCACAAGAGCATACCCCTTCGACTCCCCCTCGCAGATCTTCTGCCAGATGAAATCTGCCACCTCATGATGGAAATCTCCCATCATCTTAAGGGCGGTGAGACGCTCATCTGCCTGCAAGCGAGGATTCCCAATAATGCTACGGAGAACCGTAAGCAGGGAATCTTGGCTACGATCAAGGTAAAACTGCACTTCCTGTATCTTCTTATTGTTTGTCACTGCAATACTCCATTACTGCTACATCAACACTGCAACTGCGAAACTGCGGGATGGCAACTGGTACTGCTATCTGCCTTCAATGAGTTCTATCGACAGCGCCTCGCAATTTCAGAAGCACTTTTTGGTGGTTCACGGCATTTTTTTGACACTCTGGTGCCCCTCCGCTGAGAACACCAACCCCCTTGCGTCCTTAATTCAACAGGTTAAGGGCGGCTGTCACCGAGACCATCATCCTCTTTCTCCTTTAGAAGCCTCCCCCTGTCGAAATCACGACGGTCACATGCCATACTGCGCCGGCATGAGCGCGTACATAGAAGGCTATACCCTCCTCGATTCGGGAGAGGGAAGAAAACTTGAGCAGTTTGGTTCCCGGGTGATCGATAGACCATCGTCCCTCAGCACTTGGAGACGGCGAGAGCCGGCATCGACATGGGACTCATCCGACGCCTTCTACAATCCACCTGATAGATGGGATTTCAGTAACAGATCATTCTCCTCTTGGGATGTCACGATTGAAGGAGTACGACTTCAGCTTGAGCTCATGTCGAACGGGCAGCTTGGCATATTTCCGGAACACGCTCTGTACCTACCGAAAATAAAAGCGGCTGCCGATCGATTACGTAGCTCAAGTGAACAGCCTCTCAGAGTGCTCAATCTTTTTGCCTACACAGGTCTTGCGACCTGCTACTGTGCTCAATTGCCAAACGTCTCGGTCACGCACGTTGACCTCGCCAAGCGGGCGATAGAGTGGGCGAAGAAAAATGCATCTCTCAACCAGATCCCCGACACCTCTATTCGGTGGATCGTTGATGATGCTCTTGGCTTCATGGCTCGTGAGCATCGCAAACAGAGCCTCTATGACATCGTCATCATCGATCCCCCCTCTTTTAGCAGAGTATCAAAGAACAATTCGTGGACACTTGAGGAGAAGGCGCCGGACATCGTTGAACTCACTCTCAACGTCCTCAATCCTGAGGCGGGCGCGGTGTTCTTTACAAACCACTCCACCGCAAGTACCTCTGATGTCGTTCGAAATATCTCGCTGGATATGTACAACGATTCCGGCGTTGAGATCGGGATTGAGAGCTTGTCACTACAAGAGCAAAAAACAACTCGCCTCCTCCCTGCTGGTTCACTCATTTCTCTTTTTCATTGCTCGCGATAATATCAACCCTCACACAAGGAGACCTCTATGACGGCAAGCACTAATGCAACGATCGAGCAACAACTCTCATGGCGATACGCTACCAAGCGATTCGATCCGAGCAAGAAGATATCCAAAGAGGATTGGCATACACTCGAAGAGTCGCTGCGACTCGCCCCCTCGTCATTCGGATTGCAGCCGTGGAGGTTCATAAACGTAAAGACCCCTGACATCCGGGAAAAGCTTCGACCGAACTCGTGGAATCAGCCGCAAATCGTGGAGGCCTCCCACCTGGTAGTCATAGCCGCAAAAAAAGAGGTCACTCACAGTGACGTTGAAAACTATCTGTCGTTAATTTCATCTGTGCGCGGAGTTCCAACGAGCGCCCTTCAAGATTACGGCAATATGATGAAAGGGTTCCTCGACAACCTTGCATCGCAAGGAGCTTGTGAGGCTTGGTCAACGCGCCAAGCCTACCTCGCGCTCGGGATGCTCCTATCAACTGCGGCAGCGCTCAAAGTAGATACCTGCCCCCTTGAGGGGATAAACCCCGTTTCATACGACGAGATCCTCAACCTGAATCAGAGTGGTTACTCTACAAAGGTGGCCTGTGCGCTCGGATATCGCTCCGCAGACGACGCAGCTGCATCCTATACCAAGGTAAGATACCCTCGGGCTGACGTCATGCTCGAGGCATAACGCCGTTCCGCAGCGGCGCCCTTGGGGGACATGATTCGGTCATATTTCACGTCATTTATTACTGGACTCCTCTTCCTCTCCGTGTGCGCGGTCGCGTTTGCTATGCGATGGCCGCTCGTCGAAGCACATGATCACTACTTGAGAGATGAGGACGATAGTCGCCAATTTAACCGCGCTGTTGAGATGGTCAAGGATAGGGACCTCAACCCGCGGTACTTCAACAAACCCTCACTCGATTTCTACCTGCGTATTCCCGTTGTGCTCGGCGGCTATACGCTCGCCAAATCGAAAGGAGAGATTCAAAGCATCGACGAGATCAAGACGAGAGATCCTTTTGGGTTATCAGGGTGGTCCTTCGCTGTTTCGCACCCCACGATTCTGCGATGGAATAGAATCTTTAGCATCTGCTTGAGCGTCGGCATTGTTGCGTTGGCCTTCATACTGGCGAGGCAACTCGGGCGAGGACCTGGCTATGCCTCACTTGCGGCTTTAATTACAGCACTCTCTCCTGAGGTGCTCAAAAACTCATATCTCGTCGGCGTAGACACATTGATGGCGTTTTTTTGCCTCGCATGCACCTCAATCGGCATTCGCTGCATTTCAAAAACTTCGCGCTCAACGCTCATTCTTTGCGGATTACTTGCCGGCTTGGCGGGAGCGGCTAAGTATAACGCTCTCCCCATCGTACTCGTTCCCCTCTCTGTGTGGGCTCTCAAGGAGCGTACCCGATACGGGCTCTTTCTCGCACTCACCTCACCTGCCGTGGGCTTCTTCTTGGGATGCCCATACTCACTCCTGTCTTTTTCTGAATTTGGTCAAGCGGTCGTGTACGAGGCGTGGCACTACTCTATCGCCGGACACGCCGGGCACTCAGCAGAGCCAGGGATTGACCAAGCGATCTTCTATTTCGGTTGGCTCATCGCCGAGGGAGTTGGTGTAGCTGCTGGTGGGCTGGCACTCGCGAGCACAGTTTATTTTGTAAAGCGAAGAAACTTTGAGATAGCGGTCTTCCTGGCGTTTCCCATAGCCTATTCGCTCCTCATGATCTTCCAGAAAACCAATTTCACACACAACATGGTGGTCATGGTTCCCTACGTGGCGATCATGGCCGTCTGCGGATTGGCGCGACTGGCCAAAGTTGCAGAGCACGAGAGTGTAAAAAAAGGAGCTCCTCCCGCCCTCGCATCCCTAGCCCTGATACAGCTCACCATACCGTGCATTGCCTACATTAGAGCACAGAAGCGAGTTGATTCTCGCGACATTGCTTCATCTTGGATTTCGTACGAGCGTCCCGCTGATAAAGATGTTGCAGTCTCCGGTCCACTGCAACTTTCGCCATCAACTCTCAGGAAATCCGGAGTTGATGTGTTCACCCCTTCCGAAAAGACATCCGCATCCCTCATTCAAGGGGGATACACCTATGTGGTTATGTCCCCCCTTTCAACTGTAACCTCTGATCGGGAACTCCTCTCCGTTGCAAAGGAGATACCCGGCGTACTCTACCAACAAAAAATCCCCGATTCGCCGGCAATCCACGTCTATCGGCTCAACACAGATCGTCTAGACATCGCTTCAAAGAGAGCGCCCTCCTCTCTCGTTCTCGTCGCTCTCGATGCTGACAGCCGCCCCACCTGTGCTGCTGACGGAGATTCATTTTGCTGGCTTACGGCGCGCCGTACGACTATCACCCTCAAGGATAAAGCACCTGAGCCGCGACGCGTGACGCTTCCCGTCATGAGCCCGTGGACAAACCAGGAGATTGTCATTACGACTCCTCTCGGAACTCAACTCTACAGCGGGACGATCAAGGATGCCTCTGCCTGGAGCGATATAGCTTTTACCCTTCCCGCACATATTGAATCGATATCCGTCACCCTTAGTCGTGTACATGCTCAGCGGACTCAACATCCCGGTGAAAACCCTCAGCGCGTCGGACTCGGCGTCAAAGCGCCTTCATTTGAGGTGGTAACTGGATTAGAGGGCGATCAACAGAGGGCCTCCATCATCAGCGCCTATCCGGAACAGATAAGAACATCAATAGTTGAGACACTCACTCAAGAGATAGAGGTTCCCGCCGAATCCGAGCCGGTACTTCCAGCAGCACCTAAGGCGCCTGAGACACCAGGAAATATCTACACCCTCCTGCAAAGCCTCAACTCTGAGGTCGAAGAGGTGTTGCCTTCTCAAAGCTCTCAGCCCCAACCCAATTCACAAGTACTAGAGATCCCTAAAGTTCAAGAGAAGGGAGACATAGCCCAACAACAGGAGGAGTTCCGCAAGAAATTCCTCGACTCAATCCTTTCGGCAACAGCCGGAGGCACATGATCGTGCAACTCCCGCGGACAAGCCTCTGTTCTCGTACATAACATGTGAGTTTTGCAGCATGGACAAGGTTTTGTCCTGCTTCCCTGGACATCCCACCTGCAACTTATGTAACCTCTTCCAATGATTATTGTAACTGGCGGCGCAGGGTTCATCGGAAGCGCCTTTGTGGCAAAACTGAACGCACAAGGCATCAATGATATTATTATCGTTGACGATCCGAACTCGAACGCACGCGCTCAAAATCTCGCTCACAAGAAGTTCTCCCAGTACATTTCAAAAAGTGACTTCATTGAGTCGGTCAAAAAAAGCTCTGTGCCGAGTGGTGTCCGCGCCATCGTTCACATGGGAGCGTGCTCAAGCACAACTGAGAGGGACCTTGAATACCTTCGAGCCAACAACTTTGAGTACTCAAAAACTCTGGCTGAATACTGCCTGGCACATAACATCCGGTATATCTATGCCAGCAGCGCTGCGACGTATGGTAACGGCAACGAAGGCTACGACGATGATGTTTCCCGCATCGACGAATTGAAGCCCCTCAATCCGTATGGCAACTCAAAGCAGATGATGGATCTGTGGGCCCGCGACAAGGGCATCCTCGCTCAGGTAGTTGGTCTAAAGTTCTTCAACGTATACGGTCCAAACGAATACTATAAAGGCCACATGGCGAGCGTTGCCTGGAAGGCCTTCAACACCATCAACGAGACCGGATCTTTCTCCCTCTTCAAGTCACACCGGCCCGACTACAAAGATGGGGAACAGAAACGTGACTTTGTGTATGTAAAGGACTGCTGCGATATTATGTGGTGGCTCCTCAGTAACCCTGCTGTAAACGGGCTCTTCAACGTAGGCTCTGGTAAGGCCCGATCGTGGAACGACCTGCTGAAGGCGCTCTTCACGGCCATGGGTAAGCCAGTGCAAATTACCTACATCGACATGCCACTCGATCTTCGGGACCAATATCAATACTTTACCGAGGCTCCGATGGCGAAGCTCAAGGCAGCTGGGTACACAGCTCCCCTCCACACCCTTGAGGAGGGGGTACGGGACTACGTTACCAACCACCTCATGAAGTCCGACCAGCATTGGTAGACCCACGCAACACGCCTTATAGCTTGGCTTTTGTACCAACTCTGCACATTTTTTGTATCCAGGTGAAACCAAGCACCGTTTGAGGCGGACTCATCATCATCCCAACACAGGGATGTGTAATGAGTACTCAGTTGAACAGTGCCGAGGTGCTTCGGTTTGAAATTGCGGTGAATGCGGCGGCTTATCGGTCGCTCGTGGCTGGCCTGCGTAAGCAGGAGCCCCCCTCCCTTTCCCATCGCTCTCACCGCCGAGCCCTCAAAGCAGCCGTGGAGCTGGACCTAGCATCTCGAAGTTACTCAGTAAGAGCACTCGGTCGTCACAAGCTCCCCCAGACGCTCTCCGTAAAGCCCGGCAGCCGGACGCACAACAATATAAGCAGCATCCTTGCAACCTCGTTGCGGGAGCAACAGGCAGATGACCTGGCGCTTCTCATCGAAAACATCATCGACGCCACCCCAACTATTCCCAGCGAACATCTCCAGATGTTCCGAAACGACATAGTATTTCAACCTGTTAACGTTGCTGAAGAGGTCGAGCGAGTCACCCAGACGGTTGCGATACTGGCAACTCTGGCTCCAACCCTCCTTCTCGATCTCGATGAGACCCCCACCCTGGTCGTTCGAGAGCGACCCGAAGACCTCATCAAGGAGGCTCTCAACACCCTGCGCGCCGATGCGCACATCGCCTCCCGACCTCAGGCGAAGGTTCAGGAGAATATCGTTGAAATCGCTACCTCAATAACCCTTCCAGCCCTCAACGATACGGCGGTAGACCTCTACATGCATTGGGGCGGCTACGACGAAACAGCACCAGCGTGGCAAGACGAGCTTGTAGCATCAAGCGAGGGAAGCGCTGCGGGAACCTTCTCTGTTTCTCACACACTCTATGTTCCCAATCAGGGGCACTACGGGGCGACCTTCTTTCTGAGGCCTCAGGGCTCCACCGAGTCTGTGTGGCTCGGTCGCATCGGTGCCGATGATGCTCACTTCTATGTCTCCCGAGATGACTTAGAGGTAATCTCTGAGCGAGATGCGATGCTCAACGAGATGCGAGAGATCGCATCGAATATGCTCGCTATTAGCATTCAGCACCCACACACGCTCGAAGAACAAGCTCAATCGATCTCTTCGTATGCTCCGCACCTCGGTCTAGGCGCCCTCCTTAAAGAGGTAGTCGAATCAGCCCCCAGCGATGATGGGATGCGCGCGCTGGAAGCCCTCACGCAAAACACATCCCCAACCGACGGGGTACGATCGCTCTTAAGAACCTACGGCATAGGGGAAGTTGTCTTCACGACCCCTGAGGGATCCCACGCGGCAGCGGGTGGACTTGCTCAAGTAATATCGGGACTGCCGCCTGAGCTTTGCAAGGCAGGGGTTCCAGTCACCATTGTAACGCCGCTGTATGCATACGAGAACGGCAACAAACATCCCTCCGCTCAACACCTTCTCAACCAAGGAGTCCAGATCGGGACCGAGCGCGTGAAGCCTCGCTACGTGGGGTCTATCACCGTCAATGTAGGTCCGACCTACTATCAAGGCACAACATTTCACAGGCGCCCACCGTCAGCCCTGCCGATCAAGGTCTTTCTCGCTCAATCTGGTCGGTTGCGCATCTTCCTTCGCGCCAACGCCTCGATCTTTGATCGACTCTACCAACCCGTCTACGCCGATGAACAGCTCAGAAGGGCCGTTGCCTTCTCCCGAGCGACCCTCGAAACGGTCGCCACAAGCCACTTTGGGATCCGACCATCCGCGATAGTATCGAATGACTGGATGACCGCGTGCGTCCCTGCCTTCGCTGCACTCGATCCTCACTACCAGAACGTGCCATGGCTCAAGCGTGCAAAGACAATCCACATGATCCATAACGGTGGTGCCGACTACCACGGCAGGCTCCCGATCAATGTGAACAATGAGGATCTCTGGCCGCTCTTAAATCTTGCGCCGGAGCACTTCTTCGGATTTAGAGATCCCCACAATTACAACCTCATCAACTTTACCATGGCGGCATCGCAGCATGTCTCCGGGGGAATCCTCACTGTAAGCCAACCATACGCCCACCAGATCTCTAATCTCGGGGGCGGCGATGGCATCGACTACGTTCTCCAGCACAAACGCTCATCGGTGTTTGGGATTAGTAACGGAATCAACCGACAAGAGATCGATCGCTACCTCGCATCAATCAGCGGGCTCAACAACGACGAGCTTAACGATATTGAAAAACTTCTTGAAGCCAAAGCATCAACCCGAGCGCGGCTGCAGGAGAGATTTGGGCTCCGCAGAGATGGCACAGCCCGTCTGATCAGCTTTGTAGGTCGCATGGCCGAGCAAAAAGGGCTGATGCTTCTCTCCGGGAGAGTCGATGGCACACTTCATTCGGCTCTCGAAGACCTCTTGCTTAAGCATGACGACATTCAGATCTTAGTCGCCGGTCCGACAACGGACGGCGATAGGACGTCTTCAGACCTGCGAAATACCCTTGGATACCTTGCGGCACGATATCCCGGACGGGTTGCTGCCCACTTTGACTATATTCCCCACTCGAAGGCCCTGGAGATCATCTTTGGAAGCACCCTCTTCCTCATGCCCTCACGTTTTGAGCCAGGAGGAATCACACAACTTGAGGCGCTCGCCACTGGAACACTTGTCATCGGGCGAAATGTCGGAGGAATCTCAGCTACGATTGATAATTTCAATGCCGACACGGGAACAGGCAACGGATTCCTGTGTAACGACTATACACCAACCGCCTTTGCAAATACGGCTCATTGGGCGATTCAAACGACCCGTAATTCGACGACCTATACCAACCTTGTGCGCAACGCTCGCTCTGCTGATCACACCTGGGCTGGTCGAGTGCCGGCGTACCTAGCAATGCTTCAGCGCATGATGCTTGGGCATGAGAGTTTTGAGGCAACGCCTTGGAATGCTGAGCATCGCGCCCGGATCCCCTCAATAGCCGTCGCCGCTTAAATCAGAACCTACCGGCGATTGCTCGGCTGGATTCATACCATCCCACAGAAGTAGCACCTCACGAACCTCCCTCGTCAACCGCGTCCTGTGGCGAGAGCGCCACAGCCCGATAGCGGCTATTACCTTTTCTGGGAGCGCCTGCGCCAGATAGCACCGAGTACGCCGCCAACGAGCGCTGCGGCTCCGGCACCTGCTATGCCGATAGCCTTCTCTCGCTTACTCCAGCTATCAAAGGGTCCACCCTTCGTAATCACCCCGTCACGATAATCTAAGAGCTGTTTCCCTACTCCTGTTTCAAGAGAGGTATCGATTGCAGCCGAGAATGACCCGGGCACGCCATGAAGGGTCAACTCTGCGATTGGAGGGACA
>JALRCK010000509.1 GCA_023262305.1 Deltaproteobacteria bacterium | reverse complement strand
GGCCTCCTGAGCGAGCCGATCGGGGGTGATCGTAATTGGAGTCCTGGAGCACAGCTCGCCTATCGGCTTCTGTAAAAACTCTGTATCACGCTCAAGGCATCGACGTAGGTTTCCGTCGGTGAATACTCCAACGATCGTACCAGCGTCATTAACGATACTCGCGGCGCCCGGTCTACCCTTTGTCTCAGTGATCAGATGAAGCGCTTTCTTGGTCTCTACCGACTCATGAACAACGCAACAGCTGTCGCCTGTTCGCATAATATCCGAAACGAGCATCAGGGATCGTCCGAGATCGCCGCCTGGATGGAACGCGGCAAACTCCTCTTTGGTAAAGCCCCGGCGATTAACCAAAGCCATCGCAAGCGCATCGCCAAGGGACATCATCACGGTTGTACTCGTTGTGGGCGCAAGACCGAGTGGGCCCGCCTCTGGGAAGCGTCCCGTCTCGATCACGATGTCGCTGTGCTTGCCGAGCGTTGAGCCACGAGAGCTGGTGATAGAGATAATATGACTTCCTCGTTCCTTAAGAGTTGGGAGGAGTCTTACGAGTTCCGAGGTTTCGCCTGAGTTTGAGAGGAGGAGCGCGAGATCGTTAGAGGTAAATCGGCCGAGGTCCCCGTGCACAGCTTCAGCCGGATGCAGATAAAAACTGGGAAAGCCGATACTAGAAAGCGTCGCAGAGATCTTCTGCGCAACGAACCCCGCCTTGCCCATACCTGAGACTACGATTCGTGATCCTGCAGGGAGCGAGAGGATGGTTTCAACGGCGTGAGCAAACGATTCATCTAAGAGGTCAGCTACTTGATTGAGAGCAGCAATCTCCTCTTTGATAATCGACCGGCCGTACAGGGTATCGGCTGAGGTGTTTGATTTCGTTGGCTTCGGTTCGCCCATAACTCAAGTAGTATAGCGTGTCTTGGGGTCTTAATCTAACCCCATGAATATACCTGAGATTTCGTGGTCGCAGGAGGAGTAGGGCAGGGGTATCGAATAACCCGCGGTCAAGCCCCGCGACCTGCAGCAGATATATCGGACCGTGAGTACGCAGTGCCTCCTCTTGATGAGCTCCTGCCAATACCGTTATGGGTGCCTCACAAGCGCCGCCGCAAATGCCCCGGCCATCGAGTGTCTGTGAGGCCAGGCGCGATAAAATCCCTCGGGTGTACAGAGGGTTTCTGGAAGCTGGTTGTGCAGATCGAGAACTGAGAAGTTTAGGTGCTCCTTAAGGAACTGAGCGATGATCCCCTCGTTCTCTTCCCGATCGATCGTGCAGGTGCTGTACACCAACCATCCACCAGGCCGCACTAAAGCAGCGGCCTTGCGAATCATTTGGTGTTGAAGAGCGAGAAGTTCCGCGATCGTCTCCTCTGACTTAGACCATCGGACATCAATCTTGCGACCGACTGTTCCAAAGCCGGAGCAGGGAGCGTCGAGCAGGACAACATCGGCCATGCCGAGCTGTGAGCTTTCATCACTCAGGGCGTCTCGCACTGAAGGGGTTACGTTTGTGAGACCGAGTCGTTGCACTGCATCGCGAATAAGCGAGACCCTATCTTCGGTGCGATCAGATGCAATGACACGCCCCTTGAATGAGAGGAGTGAGAGCGCAACGCTGCAACTCTTTCCTCCCGGCGCGGCGCATACGTCGTATACAACTTGAGGGGAGCAGCTGCTGACGATGTCTGAGACTATCGTTGAGCTTAGGTCCTGAACAAAGAAGAGCCCCGCTTGCGAGCTCTTGAGCTTTTGTAGCCTCACGCTCTTCGGTAGCCCTATAACGCGGATAGATGACGGCGAGAACGGTGCGGGCTCGGCCTGAACGCCATCGTGCGCCAAGACTTCAAGGAGGGCGGTGGGTGAGATCCGACTTGAATTGACCCTGAGGTAGAGGGGCAGCGGCTTGCTGCATGATTCACAAAAGGCAGCGGTTTCCTCCTCGCCCAACTGCGATCTCCAGCGAGCGATGAGCCATTCCGGAAAGTTTTGTTCAGCGATCGTGTCGGCATGTTCGGAGCTCGGCTCTACCTTGCGCAGCACTGCATTGACGAGTTTGGAGAAGCCTTGAAACTTGCCATTCTTGACGATCTCAACGGCCTCAAAAACAACATCCCGCTTCTTTGAGCGCTCAAGGAACTGGATCTGATACGTTCCAAGCCGGAGGACGTTTCTTACCTGAGAGGGAAGTGAGGCTATGCCTTGCGAGAGGAAGGGTGCCAATGTGGCGTCG
>JALRCK010000508.1 GCA_023262305.1 Deltaproteobacteria bacterium | reverse complement strand
GCTCGGACAGATGCTGGGCAAAGTGTGACAGGTGCGCTCTCAGGGAGTGTTTCACCTTACGTTTCATGGGTGGTGGAGAGCACAAAGAGCGCATTTAGGGAGGCCGATGCGCGCGCATTTGATGTCCTCGCCTCCGGGCACGCCCATTTGGTGAAGAGAGCTCACCGAGGTGCTTTGGTGTACGATGGTATTGAGATTCAAGGGGTGAGTGCGCGTTTGGTTCTCTCCTATGCTGGCAGCGCTGAGAGCGCACACTGTATCGGCGCTTGTGCCAGCAAGCTGTTTGATCTTGAGTGCGCCAAGCAGCGTCTAGATGAAAAAGGACTTCCGATTGCAGTCGTGGTGTGTGGAATCATTCGAACTGAGAAACACGATGGCTCCAAGGTTGTTCGTACCGGGGAGCGGGTGCAGGTATCGATTCGTACGCAGCCGCCCGTTGATGCAGAGCACATCGCCCATGTGATATCTGAAGCGGGTGGTGGTCGCACTGGTGCCGCGGCGGCACAGCTCGCGGTGCCAGCGAGATATGATAAATTTTCAGATGCCTTCTACGTTGAACGACTCCTCGAATTGCTGGAGGTCAAGCTGACCTGGCCGGACCAATTTAGCTGGAATCTAGACGCCCGGAGCTAACAGGTCTGCCTCTAAGCGAAGGAGGGAGCTGTCTGATATCCCCAATCGTTGCGCGAGATCGGGGTGTTGAAAGATCTCGATCCTATCCTTGCCAGACGGCATCGTTGTGTGACCGTTAACGTTGAGGCTCGGAGCAGCGAGTCCGGTTCCGAAGCTCTTTTTGCTCTGAAAAACTCTCGCCTCGTCCCACAATCCAGCGTCGATAAAGCTCTGCAAGGTTTGAGTCCCACCCTCGATCATCACTGAGAGCTTCTTTGCAGCGTGCAGATAATCAAGAATTTGATTGGGGAGGGGTTGAGATGGGATAATTTTCTTCCACCACGTGTTGCCCTCATGTTTCTCAGAGTGAGCGTTGAAGATCCAGGTCTCAACTTCGTTGTTGAAGATGGCGAGGGAGTTGGGAAGGGAGAGCTCCCTATCAATAACAAGCCTGAGGGGGCTCACTCCTTCGACATGACGCACCGTGAGTTGTGGGTCATCGAGTCGAGCAGTGGTTGTGCCAACCAAGATGCTCATCTCCTGAGACCGCCACCGGTGGGCTGTACGTCGTGAGAACTCACCGCTTATCCACTGCGAGGTTCCATCGTCACGCGCGATGAATCTATCAGAGGTCTCTGCCCACTTAAGAATTACATAAGGGCGGTGCTGTAACTGGAAGAGTATAAAGCGACGGTTGAGCACGATGCACTCCCGCTCGCGCACTCCCTCGTAGACAGAAATACCAGCATCACGCAGCTTCTGAATTCCACGACCGGCTACCTTGGGATTAGGGTCCTTGCATCCGACGACTACCGTGCGAATGCCGGACTGAATCAGGAGGTCCGCGCACGGAGGGGTCTTACCAAAATGAGAACATGGCTCAAGAGATACATAGATGGTGGCATCTCTCAGGAGCGATCTGTCGGTGACCGACTCGATGGCGAAAACTTCAGCGTGTGGACCCCCATACTGTTGATGGTAACCCTCGCCGATGATCATATCGCCGTGCACGATGACAGCGCCAACCATGGGGTTGGGCATAACCGCCCGACCGCCGCGAGCGGCGAGGTCAAGGGCGCGGTCCATGAAGCGGGAATCTATCATGGGAGGTGTATACCATGCGATCGACGGTGCGGGTATCCCGCAGGGGTAACGATAATTCCGATGACGGGCTCTAGACCGTCGTGTACATTGATGGTGATGACCTCATCCACCTCACAATCCACGCCTGAACGGGCGATAGTGTGGTCCCCCACTGAAAGCCTCCGTGCTGAGAGCGCAATGACTCGTTTTATAAGGGTGCTTGAGGCGCGTGGGTATGGGTCGTTCGCCACATATGATGACCTCCACGGCTGGTCTGTTGCTCATGCCCAAACGTTTTGGACAGAGTTGGTCGAGTTTGTGGGGATACACGGAGAGGGCTCTCTCGTTCCCTTGTGGGGCTCGGGTGACGGGCCAACGCCGCTCGCGAAGAGGTGGTTTCCCTCGTTCAAGATTAATTTCGCTGAGAACCTCCTTGAGAGTGCTGATGATTCTACGGCGATCATCGCGTGGTCCGAGGGTCGTCTCGCTCGAAAGGTAACCCGCGCTGAACTTAAGGACCTCTCGCTCTCACTTGCGCAGTAC
>JALRCK010000507.1 GCA_023262305.1 Deltaproteobacteria bacterium | reverse complement strand
CGAATTGGAAATGGTGAGGGCGTAGCCTCGCACCCCAGTTGAGGGAGTGCTCTGGAGAATCTAAATCTCTATCAGGCTGACACGATGCGTAGCGATCGAAGAAAGTCTCCGCGACAGAGACCGCTGCGTTTCCTTGAAATTCGGTGTGTCGATAGAATTGAGGGCGCTTAAAGGACATAACCGTGAAAACCTCTTCCCTGAAAAAACACTAACTCAATAACCCCCCAGGCTACAGCTGCACCTGGCTATGGTTACGGTCTCTTGGGGGTTATGGGCGCTGCAGTTACGAACGTGACTTAATCAGCGAAAATATTCCATCCGCTATCGTTGTGGCGGCGTCCTGAGAGGGCTTGATCCCAGCAGCCTGCTTCATCTCCCTGAAAACACTGGGGTTTAGAAGATCTCCAAGCGCGCGCTGGATGCGCCCTGAAAACTCCGGCTGGGTCTCCTCAACCAACAGCGCCTTCTTCTGCTCCACCAGTATTAGCGCGTTATCGGTCTGATGAGTCCCCTGCTGGTAAGGGTATGGAACAAAGATGGCGGGACGATTAACACACGCTATCTCAGCAACTGAGCTGGCACCTGCTCTACTAATAATCACATCTGACCATCGATAGGCGCCCGCCATATCGTCAATGAAGCTCACAACGTGCGCTGGAACTCCCGCCGCTCGATAGGAATTCACGACCTGCTCCATCGCATCGGGTCGACACTGGTGCACCACCTCAACTTTCCGCTCAACGAGGAGGGAGGCTACATGCGGCACCATCTCATCTAACCCGCGAGCACCTTGAGACCCTCCTAAGATGAGGAGGCGCTTGGGAGCGTCAGGCGCAATGTGTGCGCCGTCCACTGCTTTGAGCTCCTCGCGCACCGGATGACCGGTGTGAACGATCGAAACACGACCGCGAACCTTCGTATCCGGAAAAGCCGTCGACATCTTGTCGGCAAAGAATGCAAGCACCTTGTTTGCTAAACCCGGCGTCCTCTCAGCCTCATGAATCCACGTGGGGATCCCCATACAACGAGCAACAACAACCGGAAGGACCGAAACATACCCACCAACCCCAACGACGACATCCGGTCGAAATGACCGGTACAGCGAAACGATCTGGGTCACCCCCTTTGGCAATCGAGTCAAAAATTGCACGATCCCCGAGAGCCGCCTCCGTTTAACACCTGCACTCGCGATGGTGTGACGAGCAAAGCCCTTTTCGACGATAAGCTTCTCCTCAAGTGGGCGACCGGCACCGATAAACTCAATCACACAGTTCGCGTCAGCTTTCTTGAGGGCAGAGGCGATGTGCATCGCCGGGATCAGGTGTCCGCCGGTCCCAGAGGCGGCTACGATTACTCGCCGTTGTGGGGCTAGCGGGCGGTCCGTTGGTCCGATTTCAAATTTTGCACTCACTGCACGTTCCATTACTACATTCGATTTTGGGGGACCTCTTGAGGTTATGCCGAACCATAAGGATGCTCGCCTGCGTCCCTTCTAATTCCCAATAGCAACCCCACCACTCCCATACAGGCGATCAGGCTACTTCCACCGTAACCGACAAGTGGCAGCACCATGCCTTTTGTGGGCAGAAGACCGATGACAACACCAACATTCAAGAGCGCTGGTGCTACTATCATCATCGTCAAACCAACTGCCAGCGCATACAAAAAAGTATCGTGCCGAACGCTTCGGGCGATGAGAAGCCCCCGCCACATCACCACGAGGAAACAGAAGATGACGCATACTCCACCGACAAACCCCAACTCCTCTGAAATCACGGCGAAGATGAAATCGGTATGCGCTGCAGGTAAGAAGAAGAGCTTCTGTTGGCTTGCGCCGAGACCAACTCCGTAGACCTGCCCAGTGCCAACCGCGATCAACGACTGGATCAACTGATACCCCTTTCCTGACGCATCAGCGAATGGTGAAAGGAAGCTTACAACGCGCATCATTCGATATGGGGAGATAAATACCAGCAACCCCATGACGAATCCAACCACGACACAGCAGAACGCCATGTGCATGAACCGCACACCCGATGCCAGAAGCATCGCGAGAAGAACAACCACAATCACTGCCGTGGACCCGAAGTCCGGTTGCAGCAGGAGCAGCCCGGCAACGAGCGCGAGCATACTAAATGGCTTCACGATCCCCGAGATGAACGACGAGATCTGTTGCTCGTGGCGAGAGAGATAGCCCGCCATGAATAGAACCATGAAGACCTTTACGAACTCAGCCGGCTGAAATC
>JALRCK010000506.1 GCA_023262305.1 Deltaproteobacteria bacterium | reverse complement strand
TCGACTATCCCTACCCAGCCACGTGGTCTCGTGGTGGTGTTTGACCGTCCCTCAAGCCCCGGAAATCTAGGATCCTCCATCCGTTCGGCAGATGCACTTGGAGCACAGGGGATAATCATCTCCGGTCACGCCGTGGATATCTACGACCCCTTTGTGGTTCGAGGGAGCATGGGGGCACTCTTTGCTCTCCCTGTAGCCACTACTGCCTCCCCCACCGGTGTAAAGGATTGGGTCGACCAGGCAAAGGCGCAAGGGATCGAGTACCAAGTTATCGGTAGCAGCGGTAAAGCCTCCGACCTCATTTACAGCGTTGATCTCACCAAACCTACCGTGTTGGTGCTCGGAAACGAGACCGTCGGTATGTCCAAGGGATACTGGGAGATCTGTTCATCAACGGTGAAAATTCCGATCGGAGGGGCTCTCTCGTCAATCAATGTGAGCTGTGCTGCTTCGATTTTGCTCTATGAGGTAGCGCGGCAACGCGCGCTCGGGTTGTCGTAAAACACTGAATAGCTCCCCTTAAAAATCTCGTCTTGTAGCGATAACGTTTCGGTGTAAGCTGCCTAGACGCAAGCGACAAAACTCTGAAATCATATGAAAGCAAGCTCTATCCTGGAAACCATCGGCAATACCCCGCATGTCCGCATCAATAAACTCTTCCCATCCACCACCCAGGTTTGGATGAAACTTGAGCGTGCGAATCCGGGCGGAAGCATAAAGGATCGAATCGCTCTCGCGATGATAGCGACCGCTGAGGAGCGAGGTGAGTTGATGCCGGGGGGCACAATCATCGAACCTACTTCAGGGAACACAGGTATCGGTCTCGCAATGGTCGCTGCAGTGAAGGGATACCGGCTAGTCCTGGTTATGCCCGAGTCGATGTCGATAGAACGACGCAGGATTATGTTGAGCTACGGTGCGGAATTTGTGCTCACTCCCAAGGAGAAGGGGATGCGAGGGGCTATCGAGCGAGCGACAGAGCTTTTGGCTGCAACGCCGGGAGCCTGGATGCCGCAACAATTTGAGAACGAGGCGAACATAGAGGTTCACCGCCGAACAACTGTCCAAGAGATCCTGGCTGATTTCCCCAACGGGATCGACTACCTGATTACGGGGGTAGGAACCGGAGGACACATCACAGCATGCGCGGCGCTCCTCAAGGAGAGATTTCCGAACCTCAAGGTGTTTGCAGTGGAACCCTCGGCATCTCCTGTCATCAGCGGTGGAAGCCCCTCACCTCACCCTATTCAGGGGATCGGCGCAGGGTTCATTCCTAAAAACCTCCACAAAGACCTTCTCGACGGCGTCATTCAGGTCAGCGCTGATGAGGCTTTCGAGTTCGCGCGACGAGCTGCTCGAGAAGAGGGAATCTTTGTCGGTGTTTCCTCGGGCGCGTCTCTGGCAGCGGTTTTCAAAAAGCTTCCTGAAATTAAGGATGGATCAACTATATTGACCTTCTGCTACGATACTGGAGAGCGATACCTCTCGATGCCAAATCTTTTTCCAACGGAGTAGTCATGAAAAGGATTCTACCTATGCTCAAACTTCGCGCCCTCATTGCCTCGCTCATGCTCATGTGCGCAGTTACATCGACCTCCCTTGCTCAGGGTGGATCGGTACACGCTCATATCCTCGACGGAACTCGGGTGAGTGAAACCCAATATCCGTTCGTTGCGCGACTCAGTTATGGTGGAGATCTTCTCTGTACGGGTACGTTAATCGGCACACGCTATGTGCTGACAGCAGCGCACTGCTTCTTCGATTCACGGAACAGGCGCGCCGTAGGAAACACCGACGTCGTTGCCCGAATGAACGGGGTTGAGTACAGCTCAACACTCGTATCGATTCACCCAACCTACCGTGCTCGATCTTCGGCATGCGTGGATGGAGAGGTCGACGCCGCTATTGTGGAACTCGCAAGCGATGTTGTCGGGGTATCTCCTGTTCCTCTCGTCGAGGCTCCATCACCAGTGGGCTCAACCATCCTCCTCGTAGGGTATGGGACTGAAGGAACCGGCAACACAGGAGAGAACGGCTCGGTCCCACCGTTTGGTCTCGTCAATGCCGGATCCACACTGATTCAAGGCTATGGAGATTCGCCTCCTGCCAAAAACAACTCAAGCACCTACTACTTTTGGAAATTTGATCAAGGCGAGGCGAACACGGGGAGCGGAGACTCCGGTGGTCCAGCTTTCGTATATGCCGGAGATCAACCCTACATCTCCGGCATAACGTGTGGAGGCGAGGGAA
>JALRCK010000505.1 GCA_023262305.1 Deltaproteobacteria bacterium | reverse complement strand
ACTTGACAGCGTTGGACAGCAGGTTGATCAGCACCTGCTTCACGGCGCGACGGTCGGCCCACAGGGAAAGGCCCGCCACCACGTCACGCTCGATGCTGATGTGGCCTTCGTAGGCGCGTGGTCCCACGAGCCGCATCACCTCGCAGCTTCAGTGGCGGGTGTACGGCACGCGTTTCGACAACGATTACGCAACGTTCCCCCCAACCCGAGTGGCCTTGGCGGGGTATGGAATCGTTGATATCGCGATAACCTTCAGGGCGAGTGAGACCTTTGATCTCTATACTCGTATAGAAAATCTTTTTGATCAGGAGTACGAGGAAGTGCTTGGCTATGGCACTATGGGCTGCACCGCCGTCGGTGGCATCAAGATGAAGCTATAAGAGAGGGCTGTTCGGTCTACAGAGATGAAGCGTGCGTTGCTGATTATTGGGATGATACTGAGTAGCCCGGTCTCAGCCCGCGCGGATCAATGCGACCGAATTGTCTCACTTGCGCCGAGCGTCACCGAGGTTCTCTTTGAGCTCGGTCTCAGGGATAAGGTGGTGGGGGTGACTCGATTTTGCCGTTATCCACCTGAGGCACAATCGATCCCGGCGATTGGCGGATTTTATGATGTCAGCTTCGAGAGCCTCCTGAAGCGTAAGCCCACACTTGTTGTCGGATTGCGTGAGCACAGCGACATTCGTGATAGCTCGCGTCGTTTCGGAATAGCAACTCAAGAGGTCGACCACTCAACCGTTGAGGGGATCAAGAAGAGTATGACGACCATAGCTGACCTGTGTGGGATCTCCCATGTGGGCGCCGAAAAAGTGGAAGCTCTTGAGCGTCGCGAACAATCGCTTCGAGAGTCAACCCGCGGTGTTCCACACTTTAAAACACTCGTAGCGGTTGGTCGAACGAATGAGGGCGCATCTCCGTCGGGGGTATACGTCTCTGGTAAGGATGGCTTTTACACCGGAGTGCTTGCGATCATTGGGTTGCACAACGTCAACCAGGAGCCCACGGTTGCGATCCCGACGCTCTCATCAGAGGGGATCATGGCTCTCGCTCCCGAAGTTATCGTCGAGGTGGTGAGCGCAGATGATCCCCAGAGCGATGAGGACCAGGCAGCCCTCTGGCGAAAGTTTCCGAACATTCCTGCGGTCAAAAACGAGAGGGTCATCACACTTCGCGGGGACTACGCAAGCATTCCCGGTCCAAGGTACATCCGGGTCGCTGAGGACCTCGCCCTGAGCTTGAAGCCAGGAGGAGCTCAATGACCGCAACGCTCCTCTCCCTCTCGAATGTTTCTCTGGTTCGCGCAGGCGCTGAACTGCTTGTCGGAATCTCTCTTTCCATAGCCCCTGGCGAGAAGGTTGCAGTGGTCGGTCCGAATGGTGCGGGAAAGAGCTCTCTGCTCAAGACGATCGCCGGGTTGTATGGATCCTACTCAGGTTCAGCAACTATCGCGGGGAGGGAGGTGCGTGGGCTCTCCCCCAAACAGCTCTCTCGAATCGTGAGCCTTGTGCCGCAGAGACTTGAGTTCGTTCCCCGATTCACCGTGCAGGAGTTCTTTGACTTGAGTGGGCTGATAGATCTCTCTCTCTTAGACGCAACCCTTGTACGTCTCCTTGATCGATACCTTCCAGACCTCAGCGGGGGAGAGTTACAGCGGGTGATTCTTGCTGGTGCGGTAGCTCAAGGCGCGCACCTCCTTCTTCTCGACGAGCCAACGGCGCACCTTGATCCAACTGGGCGCGCGGGGGTCGAGAGGGTCATCTCGCGATATCACGAAGAGAAGAACATCTCGTACCTCCTTGTTACCCATGATGTTACCTTGGCTGTGAGAGCAGCAGAACGAATCCTCGTCATGCACGAAGGGCGAGTGGTATGGGATGGGTCAACGACCGATCCGCACGTCGCCGAAGTCTTGGGTCGCGCGTATGAGTGTGGGTTCACCCGGGTGCAGCACCCAACAACGGGAGAATTGCTCCTGATCCCGGAGGCAGGAGTGCTATGAGGCTGGGACCGCGTACTCTCCTGGTGATCAGCTGTCTTGCCCTCGTGTTAGCTAGTTGCGCGGGACTCCTGTTGGGCGCTACCTCGATCTCTTTTCAGGATGCTGTGTCCTCCGCGGACGCGCGGATGGTGTTGTTTGATCTCCGATTGCCGCGAGTCCTGCTCCAATTGCTGCTATACTACCGTACATATATGATATGTGTTAAAAATTACAACTTTAATGATGCTCCTCCACTGCTGCGCCAATGAACATT
>JALRCK010000504.1 GCA_023262305.1 Deltaproteobacteria bacterium | reverse complement strand
TTACCTGTGCGCTGGCTAATGATTCGCTCAACACCATCGAATGCACCACCCACGATGAAGAGGATGTTGCTGGTGTCGACTTGGATGAAGTCCTGCTGAGGGTGCTTGCGGCCGCCCTTTGGTGGAACGTTCGCTTTGGTCCCCTCGATGATCTTCAAGAGAGCCTGTTGAACACCCTCACCTGATACGTCACGAGTAACCGATGGAGTATCGCTCTTACGCGCGATCTTGTCGATCTCATCGATGTAGACGATACCACGCTGCGTGCGCTCGATGTCGTAGTCGGCAGCTTGAAGGAGATTCACGATGATGTTCTCAACGTCCTCTCCAACGTAGCCGGCCTCGGTGAGACTCGTTGCGTCAGCGATCGTGAACGGCACATCGAGGATACGAGCGAGGGTCTGAGCCAACAATGTCTTTCCAGAACCAGTTGGTCCGATCAAAAGGATGTTGGACTTCTGAAGCTCAACAGCGCTCTTCGTTGTTTGGTTATTTTGAATTCTCTTGTAGTGGTTGTGAACTGCAACCGAGAGAACTTTCTTCGCATGATCTTGGCCGATGATGTAATCATCGAGTGATGCCTTGATGTCTTTTGGGGTCGGAACCGCGAGCCTGTTGGTCTTGCTACCAACATCCTCCAGCTCTTCGGTTAGGATATCGTTACAGAGATCAACGCACTCATCGCAGATGTAAACAGAAGGTCCTGCCACAAGTTTCCTGACCTCATCCTGCGTTTTGCCGCAGAAGGAACAGATAAGATTGCTGCCGTGTTTTCCTGAGTCCTTGGCCATGGTCGTATCCCCTACAAAACCTTGAGGAAAATCCCCTTACCATTCAGATGCTCAGATCGCCCCAGAAGATTGCATCTTCTTTCGGTGAGTTAAGCTTTCTGGATGCCAAGCTAGCTTCGACCAGTCCTCTTCCACCTCAACTCTACTATCGGTATAAGCCGGCAGTAACTTGAGTGAAAAAACAGACCTAAATCGGCATTTTCAATGGGAATAATGCTTGACTTTCCACTGCCAGCCGATGACCAATCACATGTCAAAAGCGATGGCTCGTGGTAGATTTTGAGCGTTCCTGAACAAGGATCGACCTCGTTATTTTTCTGATTGCAACCGGGCTACAGAACGCTATTTCGCCGATGCCGATGGTGATTATACGAAGCGATACCACGAAGGAGACACTAGGCAGCACCCAAAGTCCGTACTAAAACCATCTTAGAGATCGCATAGCTTATTTCGAAAGGCTCTATGGAAAAATTTAAAGTTAATGATCGCGTTCGCCGCAAACCATTCACCGTAACGCTGGCAAACGATCTCCTCGCCACAAACGATACTGTCAATGGCGAAGATATGATCACCACCTATTCAACTCGCGGATGTATGGGAACCGTAAAGGCTCTTCGAGAAGAGACGACCCTTGCGCAGAAGGAATCCCGCGAGCGCTCCATCATGGTGCAGGTTTTGTGGGACAACGGAACCCTCTCGTACCTTGGACCCGAAGGGTTGGAGATGGCGTAGGCTGTATTGATAGCCGCGCATCTAAACGGTTGTCACATCTGCAGACACGCCGACACCCGTCAGCGCTAGTCTCCGGACGAGCCGGTGTGGCAGCCGCAGTTAGACGTTTCAACTACTGTAGGGAACCCATTCGTCGCATGTAATCATCCCCGACCCGTCAGGAGACGGGCCCACCGGAGGCGTCTTTTCGAGCCGTAAAAGTAGGCTCTCTCCCCTCTATCAATCGCCGAATATTCTGCTCATGCCGCATCACGATCAAGGCGGCGATGAACATCAATGATGTACTCACTGCGTCACTAGCGTTGGTGACTAATGCCCACACGGGAACAAGGAGCGTCGCAGCGATCGCGGCGAGGGAGACGATGCGCCACATCGCAAAGACTCCACCAAAGACAACGAGCGCAACGATCGATGATGAAGGATAGAGCACCGAGATAACTCCGAGCGCAGTGGCTACTCCCTTTCCGCCTTTTAAGATCGTCGGAATTGAGAAGCAGTGACCGAGCACTACCGCAAAGCTCGCTTCACCCACGAACCACGGCTCACCAACGATCCACGATGCGAGAGCAACACCGAGCCCTCCCTTGCACGCATCGATCACTAGGGTGAGGATCCCAGCGCGCTTGCCGATAACTCGCGCTACGTTGGTGGCACCTACGTTTCCGCTCCCTTGGCGCTCGATATCAACCCCGTGAAGTTTTGAAACCAGGTGACCAGTTGGGAAAGCCCCGAG
>JALRCK010000503.1 GCA_023262305.1 Deltaproteobacteria bacterium | reverse complement strand
AGCGCCAGCGCCATTCTGCGATTCACCCGCAGCAGCTCCTCCCTGAGCAGAAGCCCCAGCCGCAGCGGTGCGCTTGTAAGCCTCCTCAGCAAGCTTGTGGCTCGCTTTCTCAAGGTTCTCGTACGCACGCTTGATAGCGTCCTGATCGTTACTCTCGAGAGCCTTCTTTGCCTCCTCAAGAGCCGTATCAACCGAGCCCTTAAGCTCGACGCTTGCCTTATCACCAAGCTCCTTCAAGGTGCTCTCGGTGGCATAGACCATAGTGTCAAGCTTGTTGCGCTCCTCGATGAGCTCACGACGCTTGCGGTCCTCTTCGGCGTGCTCCTTGGCATCCTGAACCATGCGCTCAATCTCCTCTTTCGAGAGACCGGAGCTCGCGGTGATCTTGATCGACTGCTCCTTGCCCGTGCCGAGGTCCTTTGCGGATACAGACACGATGCCGTTTGCATCGATGTCGAAGGTTACCTCAATTTGAGGAACTCCACGCGGCGCTGCTGGGATTCCGACCAACTCGAAACGTCCGAGGGTCTTACTATCTCCAGCCATCTCACGCTCTCCCTGGAGAACATGAATAGACACCGCCGGCTGATTATCAGACGCAGTAGAGAACACCTGCGACTTGCGAGTCGGGATTGTGGTGTTCTTCTCGATGAGCTTTGTGTTTACGCCACCGTACGTCTCGATACCGAGACTCAGGGGCGTAACATCGAGAAGGAGAACGTCCTTCACGTCACCCTGAAGAACTCCACCTTGAACGGATGCTCCGATAGCAACGGCCTCGTCTGGGTTGACGCTCTTGGAAGCTTCCTTGCCGAAGATCTCCTTAACTCGTTGCTGAACCGCTGGCATACGAGTCATTCCACCCACGAGGATCACCTCGCCGATGTCGCTTGCGCTCAATCCAGCATCCTTGAGAGCCGTGCGGCACGGAGCCTCAAGGCGTCGAAGGAGGTCAGCGCACAGCTGCTCGAACTTGGCTCGAGTGATCTTAAGATTGAGGTGCTTCGGACCCGATGCATCTGCCGTGATGAACGGAAGGTTTACGTCCGTCTCCATCGCCGAGGAGAGCTCATGCTTAGCCTTCTCCGCAGCTTCCTTGAGCCGTTGGAGAGCCATCGTGTCCTTGCGGAGATCGATGCCCTGCTCCTTCTTGAACTGGTCCGCGATGTAATCCACGAGGATGAGATCGAAATCCTCTCCTCCGAGGAAGGTATCACCATTCGTCGCCTTCACCTCGAACACGCCGTCTCCAAGCTCAAGAATCGACACATCGAACGTGCCTCCTCCGAGATCGAATACTGCAACTGTCTTCTCGTGCTTTTTGTCGAGTCCGTACGCGAGAGCAGCAGCTGTTGGCTCGTTGATGATACGAAGAACATTCAAGCCAGCGATCTTTCCTGCATCCTTCGTTGCCTGACGCTGAGCGTCGTCGAAGTACGCCGGCACCGTGATAACAGCGTCGGTAACAGGCTCGCCAAGGTAATCCTCAGCGGTCTGCTTCATCTTGGTGAGAACCATCGCAGAGATCTCTTGCGGGCTCTTAGCATCGCCCTTGAGCTTCACCCATGCGTCCTGATTGGAGGAGCCGGTGATTTCATAGGGAAGCACGCCTTTCGCCTTAACCACTTCAGGAGCATCAACCTTTCGACCGATTAACCGCTTTACCGCAAAGATTGTGTTCTTCGGGTTCGTCACCGCCTGACGCTTAGCGATCTGTCCAACCAGTCGCTCACCAGCATCATTTACTCCTACAACAGACGGGGTCGTGCGACTCCCTTCGCTATTTGCAATCACGGTAGGCTGACCACCTTCCATAACAGCAACACACGAATTCGTAGTTCCGAGGTCAATTCCAATTACTTTTCCCATAGCAACTCCTTACGTAAAATCTTTTTAGTCGTCTCTCTAAGCGTCGTCGCCTGTTGTAGCGACGATCACCTCTCCACATCGGATCAATTTATCTTTGTAATAGTAGGGCTTCTTAAGCTCACCAACGATTACCCCTGCCTCAGCACCTGGCACTCGGCTTATTGCAGCATGCTTTTGCGGATCGAATTGGGCCCCCACACTTGCCTCTCCCCGAATCTGCCACTTGCCGAGCCTCTCCACGAAGAGTTTGTGAACCATCTCCAATCCGGTCTTCAGGCTCTCCTGGCTAGCTGAAGCGTGAGATAGCGCGAGTTCCAGGTTGTCCAGGACCTCAAGCATGTCAACAACGAGCTTCTCTCCTTGATATTTAAGTAGCTCAGACTGCTCC
>JALRCK010000502.1:252-2262 GCA_023262305.1 Deltaproteobacteria bacterium | reverse complement strand
ATCTCGGAGAACACGAGTGGATTCATCATGCTCGCTCGACCGATAAAGAGCCCAGCTACCTTTCCGCGCAACCTCTCCTCGGCCGTTTTCCGGCACACGACATCACCACTTCCAAGCACGGGGATGGTGAGCTCCTCGGCTATTTCCTGCACGAGATCCCAATCAGCCTCACCGCGATAGAGTTGCGATCTCGTTCGACCGTGAATGGCGAGCGCCTCGATCCCCTCACCCTGCGCCATACGGGCTATGTCAAGCGCGTTACGCGAGCCTTCATCCCATCCCGCACGAATCTTTAAGGTTAGCGGTATCGATATCGCACGCTTCACCTCAGCGATAATCCGCTGCAAGTGCTCAGGCTGACGCATCAGCTCGCACCCACCACCACGCTTGACTACCTTCGGGGCCGGACATCCGCAGTTGATGTCAACAACATCTGCACCGATATCCTGAACCATCAAGGCTGCGTCCCTCATACGATCGACATCATAACCGAAGATCTGAACACAGTAGGGACGCTCCATCTCCGAGAACTTCATCATCTCAATCGTGCGCTGCGATCCGCGGGTCATGCCTTCGACGGAGACGAACTCACTCACCACGAGACCGACACCTCCGGGATTGAGCTCCTTGATTAAACGCCGGAACGGTCGAGTAGTCACACCACTCATCGGCGAGAGCACGAGACCTGGATTAACTTGAATATGGCGGATCTGATACGGCTTAATCACACAAACACCCACGAACTTTTCTCGACAAAACATCTATCAAGAATGGCTTTTGGATAAAGTCTCGTCCGCCATCGTTGAGAATCCGGGATACTACCTCACCTGAGCTAAAGCCGCTCACGAGAAGAACGCGAACCCCCGGATTCATCTTTTTGAGTCGAACAAACACATCCTCTCCTGAGAGACCAGGCATGAGAATGTCCACTATCACCAAATCGAAAGCGCCACGTTCCTCCGCGTAGATCTCAACCCCCTCAAGCCCAGAGGCGGCAGTTACGACGTCGTAGCCGAGGTGAGAAAGGCTTAATCCCAAAACATTTCTCACAGCGTACTCATCATCGATGATCAGGATGCGCTCTCCACGACCTCGCACCGGACCCGAGGAGTCTCCCGAGCTACTATCATGCGGAACCTCCTCACCAACGGAAGGGAGGACGATCCTGAACTCGGTCCCCTTATTCTTCTCAGAGCGAACAACGATCGCTCCTCCCAGCTGCTTCACGATCGAGTTCACGGTACTCAACCCGAGACCGGTTCCACCCTCCTTCTTCGTTGTGAAGTAAGGTTCAAAGAGGCGCTCTTTTACCTCTTCATCCATACCCTCGCCGGTGTCGCGAACAATAAGGGCGCAGTAGGTCGCAGCCGGAGGCTCAGCCCCAAAGAGGGTCTCTATCTCACGGCGGTCGCACAAACGGTCAACCCAAACATCAATCGTTCCGCGCCCGTGAATTGCATCGCGCGCATTGACTACAAGATTGATGATGACCTGACTCAAGTAGGCCTCTGATGCCATGACAAAGAGGGGATTACTGAGTGGTGTCCACGACAACCGAACATCCGATGGTATAGCGCTCTTTATCAACGTGGCGATCCGCGTGATAACATCAACGACATCCACCTTCGTTGAGATCTCACCCCCATCGATGCGCGAGAATTTTAATATCTGTTGTGTGAGCGATGCTGCCCGGAGCGCTCCCTCTTCAATCGCCGCCAGGGACTCTACATGGTTTCCTTCAGCCGGCATGACGCTCCGCGCGTAAGCGAGGTGCCCGAGGATCCCTGTTAAAAGATTGTTGAAGTCGTGGGCGACCCCTCCAGCGAGGAGGCCGAGGGTCTCAAGCCTCTGTCCGTGAAAAACCTCTCCCGCCCGATCCTCGGAGAACGTCGAGAGGATACGCACCAGGAGAACATCCCCCTCAAAGGTGGCAATCCTGACCAGGAGTGGTCCCCGCCCAGACACAACAAACTCCGAGGAGAATTCCCGATTGATCCAAGGTATGCGCTC
>JALRCK010000502.1:0-242 GCA_023262305.1 Deltaproteobacteria bacterium | reverse complement strand
CAGAACACCGAGGCGCCCGCTCCAACTAATTCCTGTTGGTCGATACCAAGGAGCGTGGCGAAGCTCGTATTAGCCCCAATGCACTGAAGGTCGCGCGAAATAATGCAGTGGGGCTCCGGCAGATTTTCAAGCACGGAATGGACGAGGCTTTCAGGAGTCATGGCAAAAACTACATGGATTGAACAAGTATTTGGACCTCAAGAGTTTAGACCTTAGGACTACGCAACCGAAGACCACACCGA
>JALRCK010000501.1 GCA_023262305.1 Deltaproteobacteria bacterium | reverse complement strand
CTTTCGCGGCAAGTGCCGAGACCGAACGTGGGATAAGAGATAGAAACTGCAACGGAAGGGTTGTCACTCTATTACACCAAAAGGCACTAGGCGTTTCGCTCGGCAAGTATACACAATGACACCGCTATTCGACACAATTTGCAGGCGGTTTTTTGTGATTTTAAGGTCGGCGTGACGGGTCGTTATTTGACCAGTAGGCGCTCTAAATGCACGGTCCGTAGGGTACCAAAGGAGGCCTTGTCCAAGTCGACCACAGCCACACTCTGACGCCATTGAATGGGTCTGGCATATGCTGCCGCATAGTACCTGTTCACCAGGATCGCCTTGAGGCCGTCATGCAGCTCAGGGGTCAGGGGATTTATCTCAAGCAGAGCCAAGATTGCGGCATACTTGATGGTTGGGGAGCGTTTGTCGCGCAGGCTCCATACCTTTGAGACGACGGGTATGGCGAGCGCCCCCAAGGTCGCTCCGACCCTACACGCGCCTGCTACCTGATCTGGATTATCCGAGTCGAGGGCCGGTGTGACCTCGTTGAGCACCACTTCGGCCGGAAGAGCCTTGATGGTTTCCATCGCAACCTGGTAGTAGGGCGCGGATTCCGGCATGGCGATGGTGTCTCGGGTGAAATGGGACCAATCAAACTGCGTGTCTCCTAATCGAGCGAGAGCGAGCACGGCCTGATACGCAAGTGGCTTGTCGTCCTTAATTCCGAGAGCGAGCTTACGCACGCTGGGGAGCGCTTGCTGGGCGAGCGGATGCTTGTTGTTGAGAGAATCAAGGGCTTGGGTCTGAGCATCGCGTGTTCCGTGCTCGATAATCTGAGTCAGGATGAGAGCACGAATATTTTCTGGTAGTGACTCGCCTCTAGCAGCCGCATAGATGTCCCCCTCAAGATGACATTTTTTACCTTCGTGGAGAGTCGATTGAATCGCCTCTGGTTTAGCAAAGAGAGTAGCTCCTGCTGAGGTGATTAGAGATTTCGCAGCATCTGGAGGGAACGAGCACAGGCAGGCAATAACTTTTGTGACCAGTTTCTGTTGTAGGTCAGCCTCAACGTCCTGCTCCATCAAGAGCTTTTGAGTCACTTGGGGGCGAACGCTCAACTGCTCGCACGTTTCGTTTAAAGTAAGGGCATGAAGAATCTCAGTCTTTTCGGCTTTCGTCGCTGATCCGAAGACCTCAAGGAGAGCGATAATTCCCAGACGTTGTGTGGTTGAGCTCTTGAGCAGCGTTTTGCGAAGCTGGGGCACAACGGCGGGACCTTGCGCAATGAGTAGAGACTCCGCCGAGGCGGTAAGCGCGGGATAGCGAAGAGCCTCGATAATATCTTTCATGGCATCTTTGCTGAAAGTCTTTCGATTAGCGAGCGCGGTCAGGATATCGACGGAGCGTTCCGGTTTTTGAGGTGACAGAAGGCTCGTCACTTGGGGCTGTAGAGAGTCGATCTTGGTGGCTAGATTCGTGATGCCGGGCGAGGAGAGCCCTCGCTTCAGAGCTTCGAGTACGAGCGGGCCATATTTGGAAAGATCTTTTGGTGGATTGAGAGCAGCAGCGCTCTGGCATGCTGCATCGATCGTGGCAGCTGAATCTTTGGGATCCTTGGATGAGAGCTCGCCTTTGAGCACCCCCAGGAGCGCCGTATTAACGTCGACTCGCCGGTTCGAGAACAGGCTGAGTGCAACCACTGCTTCGCTGCGGTTGGGCGACGTGGTCTGAGTCGCGAGTTCCTTAACTTTGACGAAGAGCGCGTTCTCGCGATCCGTGTCGAGGTGCCCAAGCGCGGACGAGAGCAGTGAGAGACCCCTCCTCTGCTCCTCGGCTCGCGAGCTGGTGAGAAGCCCTAAAACGATCCCAGACATAGAGGGGATCGAGGTGAGAAGACATCGCTGCTCTGCCTCTGAGAGGAAGCCATCCTTCAAAAGATTAGGGTTACGAGCAACGGTTGCGGCAAGCGTCGGATCAATCAGTATGCCACCGAGCGCTACGCAGCCCTTGGCCAGGAGCGCAGTGACGTTGTTGCCATGGCTGGGTTCAGCCGCGAGTCTTGCAAAATCAGAGAGAAGGGGGGCGGTCGCATCCTTGTTCGGAAACGGCAAGTAGGTGGCGAGTCTGTTAGCGTTCTCAGAGGTGAGCTTCGGCACTAATTCGACAAAAGCGCGCATCGCCCGACCGCCATCGGGGTCTGCATCCTTGAGAAAGACCCTCAAGCGCTTCGCTTCTTCCTCTGAGAGGTTGGACATGTAGGTCAAGATTCGCGGAAGGGA
>JALRCK010000500.1 GCA_023262305.1 Deltaproteobacteria bacterium | reverse complement strand
CCGATCTCGCCGGACTGCGACAGCTACCTCGACGGGTAGAGTGCATTGATATCTCCAACTTCCAGGGTTCTGATATCGTTGGGGCGGTTGTTGTCTTTTTTGATGGAGTTCCTGATAAGGGATCCTATCGGAAATTCAACATCTCTCAGCAGGGTAAGCCCGATGATTTCGCAGCGATCTATGAGGTGGTGTATCGGCGCTTGAAGCGCGGCATGGAGGAGGGGAATCTTCCTGACCTGCTCGTGATCGACGGCGGAGCAGCGCAGTTGCAAAAGGCGATAGAGGCCCGCGAGGCGCTCAAGCTCTCGGTGGATATCATTTCGCTTGCGAAGATGAGAACTCAGAGCGACGTCGATGCGCGTGAGGTTGCTCGGAAGCCCGAGCGGGTCTACCTGCCTGGAGCCTCAGATTCGATTGGGCTGGATGAGGGGGCTGTGGTAACGCGGTTCCTTTCGCGTCTCCGCGACGAGGTTCATCGGTTTGTAATTACCTTTCATCGTCAGAAGCGTTCGCGACGGGTGTTTCAGTCGATTATGGACACCGTCTCGGGGGTTTCCCCGGAGCATCGCAATCGTTTGATTCGGTATTTTAAGAGTGTCGATGCCATCGCAAAGGCAGATCCTTCTGAGGTAGCTCGGGCTGGACGGATGCCTCAGTCGCTCGCCAAGAAACTGATCGATGTACTAAGGTCTCAGGAAGAATAGTCCATGATAACGTGCAGCCGCCAAAGATGAGGTAACCTCGCAACGCCAGGTCGGATGAGATTTCTAATGCACACCCATTCTGGGGCATGTAAACTGGGGAAATGAAATCTTCCCTGATCCTCTCCTTAACGCTCGGATGTGTAATTGTTGTGACGTGTCGATACGCGGAGTCTCAACAGTTTAGGTACATGGACAACTCGGGAAATATTCATTTCGTTGAGTCGATAAACGACGTGCCCAGGCAGTATCGACATCAGATCGTTCCACCAACCCCGACCCCCGTCCTTGATGCTCGGCAAAAGAAGGAGATCCAACGAGCCAAGGAGCGTGAGCTCAGGGAGCGCCAGCGACAGCTCGAAAATAAGAAAAGGGAGCTAGAGAGGACGCGGCGCGCGATAGAGCGGGACCAGAAGCTGCAATCGTCAAGGGGTGGCAGCGTTGTCAGGGATCCGGCTCCCGCTCCCGCACAGAAGCCCGTTGCGCGCGAGGATCAGATCGAGGTTATACGGTAGTTTCGCACAGCGAATTCACACAGCGAATGAGGTCTGCTAGGGAGAACGGCTTGGCGAGGAAGCGGCACCGCGTGCTGTTAAGGATCTCCGCCGCGAGCGAGGCGTTCCCACTGGTGATAATAACCGGGATATCTAGGGCTCTGAGCGAAATAGCCTCGCGCAGCTGCTGTGCCGTTGATCCGGGCATCCCGTCGTCCATGATTATCAGATTGTATGTGCTCGTGGGGCGATTGAGTTCCATCATCATCGAGGCAGCATCGGGTACCGCCGTAGCCTCCGCGCCCTGTGAGATCAGCGACCAGAGGATCGTTTTTCGGACCTCCGGCTCATCATCTGCGATAAGAGCTCTGAGATGCGAGCACCGTAATTGAGCGGGGAGTTCTCGGTGAGTCCCCCTCTCCGCCTCAGGGTGGAGTACGGGAGGGGCTTCCGGGAGGCTTATGATAAAAGTCGTTCCGAATCCTCGAGCGCTTGAGATTGCCACCTCTCCGCCGTTCTTCTCAACTAGTGCTTTGACCATGGTGAGCCCGAGCCCCCGAGTACGGGTGTTCGATTTCGTTGAAAAGAAGGGCTGAAAGATCCTTTCGCTCGCTGCACGGTCAAGACCAGGTCCTGTATCTGATACGGAAACGATGACGGGACGGAGTGGAGCGGAGGGTGGATCGGAGCTCGCGTGGTTCTTTCGGGTGGCATTAAGGGTTATCACCCCCGAGATCCCGAGTGCGTCCCGTGCGTTGAGGACTAGGTTCATCAAGACCTGGTGCATGTGTGTCCGGTCAGCCCATGCGGTGAGACCCTCGTCTTGAAGAGATGAGTGCAGCGCGATCCCATCCGGGAGGATCGCTTCGCACTGTTGCATCACGTCGGCGAAGAGAGACCCGATGGGAACCTGCTCTCGGTCTTCCAGCGCACCAGCATCCTCTACCTCATCCCCGGCATGCAGTGGGACGCGCTTCCCTCGGAAGGGGTGCCGCCCGGATATGTGGGGCCGAATGGAGTGGTGCTGTTCGATCCGGCACAGGTGAACAGCCGCTCGCGCGTGTGGCTG
>JALRCK010000004.1:3939-21211 GCA_023262305.1 Deltaproteobacteria bacterium | reverse complement strand
GTTCTCAGGTGGTTTGCATCACCCACCTTCCCCAGGTTGCCTCGCTCTCAGACCGCCATTTCCTGGTTAATAAAGAGGTAGGAGAGAGAGCTGTAACGGTAGTTAGAGAGCTTACTTCAGAGGAGAAGGTAGACGAAATAGCAAGGATGTTAGCAGGTTACAAGATAACTGATGCATCTCGCTCATCGGCGATAGAGTTGATTACCAGCGCCTAAGGAGTACCATTCCCCGTGGTCTCAAATCTTGTTTGGGTCTGATTTGACCCTAGCAGAAGGTTGTCATAGCCTATAGGGCCCCTAAGGCAGGCTGATGCCCCCAGGGCTCTCGCCGGTTCAATGTGGAATTGGCAGAGAGGGAGATTATATTCGTGACAGTACAGAGAACAGCAACAACGACGGTTCATCACGCCCCCAGGCGCCTTAAGCGGCGTCCCCGGCGGTTCGTTGTGCCCGTGTGCCTGGTGACCCTCGCAGTGCTTGGAATCCTCTCCTTTACCCCGACCAAGTTCCTAGCCGTGCAACTAGCCGGCTCCGCAAGTGACAACTTCGTAACCTACCGCCTCGTAAGTGAGCGGGATGCCCTTGTAGCCGCAAACGAGCGCCTCCAAAAGGAAGTTGCAGCCCTGAAAGCCCGACCCGTTCAGCAGACAGGAGCAACATTTGAGGCCTCAGTAAGAGCTCAGCTCGATGAGCTTCAATCCGTAATCGCTGCTGCCACGGAGTTGGACGTAAGTGATGGAAGTCCAACGATGGTTCAAAAGGGCAAGAAGGCCAAGGAACAGGTTGCCTCAGCGCTCAAGACTCCCCATGCAAAGAAGGGAGACCCCAACAAGAACAAGCGGGTTGGAGGCAAGGAGGTTGACTGCGAAGCCACCAATGAGTGTGCTGGGTTGATTCGCAAACAGAACATAGCTCTTGAGATCGGACCATCGTTCTTTCAGCAAGAGCCTCAGGATGAGACGGATGGACTCTCTCCAACGCAGCGCGACCTTCGTCGACGAGTTAACAACCTTGTTGAGGGCCTCAGGGCTCTTCCGATCGGATACCCCGCCGATGGCGAGGTCACCTCTCACTACGGAGTCAGGGTATCACCCTTCACCCGACGCGCATCCTTTCATGAAGGGATGGATATCTCTCTCGACAGGGGAGATGAAGTGCTCGCCACTGGAGATGGGATCGTTACCGCGGCGAAGTACGACGGAGCCTACGGATGGATCGTCGATATAACCCACTCTTCAAACGTAGTGAGTCGGTACGCGCACCTCTCAAAAACCCTCGTTCGTAGGGGACAGAGCGTCACACGCGGACAGCGCATTGCACTTTCGGGTAACTCCGGACGGTCTACCGGACCGCACCTTCACTATGAGGTTCGGGTGAACGGACGAGCGCGCAATCCTAAGGCGTTCGTGATGTTGCCTCAGAAGTTGGCGAAAGTTCTGTAGTCCTGCGCACCCCCTCTAAGGAACTCCTTTCAGCCGGCGACGCGGTCCCTTATACTCAAGGAATGCCGCACTCAAACTCTCCCATCTCGCGCGATCCCCGTTATACCTGGGACCTTGCCTCAATATTTCCAGACGTCGCGAGCTGGCGGCGGGAGTGTGAGGAGGTTCTGGCCGAGTCCATTCGTCTCTCTGCCCTAAACGGCACCCTCGGAGCCTCCGGGGAGCACCTCTACAAAGCGCTGCGAGAGCTTGATTCCCTCGATGAGCGATTGGAGAGAGTCGGTGTGTATGCCTCACTTCTTCATAGCCAAGACTCTCGGAATGATGAAGCCAACAAGATGACGCAGCAGGTAGACGCACTTTCGTCTGAGGTGTCCTCCGCCCTTGCGTTCGTTGACCCCGAGCTCCTCGCACTTGGATGGAGCAGAATCTCCGCACTGCTTGATGAGCATGCGCCACTTTCGCTCTATCGCCACTACCTTGAGGAGGTCGAGCGCGGACGACCCCACGTGCTCTCGCAGGAGCAGGAGGCGTTGCTGAGTGCACTCTCTCCGCTTACGTCTATCTCAGAGACCATTCGAGACGCGGCTCACGATGGCGACATGAAGTTTCGTCCGATCAAGGTTGGCGGCGATGTTGTGGAGCCAACTCACGGCACCATCGAGTCCCTGTTGCAGCACCCCTACCGAGCCATGCGCGAGGAGGCGTACCGGAGCTACACCGATAGCTATCAAGAGCGAGTGAGGACCTTTGGGGCGACCCTTTCGTCTCAGGTCACAACCGCGCTCGTTTTAAGCCGAGCGCGCAACTTCTCCTCAGCCTTTGATGAGGCGCTCTTCGCCGATAATTTCAGCGCTGCCGTCTACCACGCGGCGATGCGAAGCTGCCGGGAACACCAACCCCTCTTTCACCGATACTTTAGAGCGAAGGCCAAGATCCTCGGAATTGAGAAGTTGGCTGAGCACGACATCTTCGCCACCCTCGCTCCCAAGGCGCCTGAGGTCCCGTACGACAAAGGAGTTGAGCTTGTGCTTGCATCTCTCGCTCCACTTGGCGAGGAATATGTCTCGATCGCTCGCCGAGGGCTCACCACCGAACGGTGGGCTGATGTGTACCCAGCTCCAGGAAAGTATAGCAACGCTTTCTCGTCAGGCGCCTTTGGCACACGGCCCTTTCTTTTGCTCAACTACGCTCCCTCGATGACAGAGGTAGGCACTCTGGCTCATGAGCTCGGACACTCAATGCACTCCTTGTTCACACACAGGAGCCAACCCTCGCGGTACTCCTCGTACGCCATGACCGTAGCTGAAACAGCTTCGAACCTGAACCAGGTGCTCTTGCGCGCGCATGTGCTCAAAACTGCGGACCGCGACACATCACTCGCAGTGCTCGATGAAGCATTCTATTTCGCGCATCGCTACCTCTTCATGATGCCAACGCTCAGCAGAGTTGAGCACACGATGCATTCTCTCTATGCCCGTGGAGGTGCCATGGGCGAGAGTGATATCTGTAAAGCAACTGTGACAGCTTTCACGGCTGCCTATGGTGATAGCGTTTCGTTTGAGCCCGAGCGCCTCGGTGTCAAATGGGCAAAATTCTGCCACTTCTACCAGCCGTACTATTTCTTCCAGTACGCAGTGGGAATAAGTGCTGCCATGTCGATCGGTAAGCGAATCCTCGATGGTGAGCGAGGGATTCGTGATCGCTACCTAGAGTTTCTTTCAGCTGGAGACTCAAAGTCGCCTGTTGAGCTCTTTAAGATAGTTGGCATCGATATCACTGCTCGTGATGTCTATCGCGATGCCTTCAAAGTCGTTGAAGGATACGTTGAACTCCTTGAGCGGCTGTAGCCGCCGCTACCTGTCATAATCTGTTTGTTCTCGTATTTTGGCCCTGTTTTGCGGGGTTTTCCCGTCACGCGCAGCACGGGGGGCGCCATAAAAAGGTGAGTAGTGATGAAGCACACGGCATAGTTGTGGTGTGAACGCCGAGCCTGCGGCGAGTCACGAAAGGGGGGGGACATGGCAAAAGTAGAAAATTCTGTTGTACCAGCGGTATCTCTTGCTGGGAGTACACTTCCAAAACTCGGAGCGCTCGCAGCCATCGGATCAACGCTCATGGTGCCAGCGTGTGCATCGATGCGATCTTCAAAGAGCTCGGAGCGCTCGGTCACATCGGTTGTAGCACCGCTTGAAGCTGCTGAACGAATAGCGATCCAGCAGGGTCGAGCCGAGTTCGCGCAGGCCCAGGGTGCAGCGCGTTCGTTGGGCATAGTGAATTTTGTCTATGTCGCTTCGAATGGTAGGGAGTACACCAATTTTTCTAAGGCGGAGTCTATCGAGGGAGACACCGCGTATTTTCAGAAGAGCGTTGTGCGCTTGACTGAACGGGGTGAATCACTTGAGTTCACCCTTGAGGCTTTTGAAACGTGGAAAGCAAGGCAAGTTGCTACCGCGCTCCGTCACAATCTTAGTGGAAGTATTATCGACTTCGACGGACAGGTATGGTCGATGTCGAACGTCGCGCAACCCGTTGCTCGAGTGGAGCCCTTCCTCGTTCTTAGAAATCAGAGGTAGTGTTAATCGCCTCTCGATTTGTGGGTACGACCAGCAGTTCGCGGTTGGAGCACGTCGTTCCTGTTATGTTTGTCTGAGGTGCAAAGGTAGGGATATTTTGTCTTCCAAGGGACATAAACATATCACTGCCACGCGAGATGAATCCCTCATCGAGTGCCAAGAAGAGAGAATTAAAGAGAGGCTGTGCGTCAGCATGAAAGCTTTGAAGGCTCTGCTTATCGCACAGATAGTTGTGGTAGTTGGTGTCCGATGAGATATCAAGTGTTCGGGTCCACGAGAATGTTGTCGGCTCTTGCCGGGGGGATACGAGATCGAGGTAGGTCGTTAGGTAGAGATCGTTACATGCCACCCGAGCCGAATCTTTTGCTAGCAGTGGAAGCACATCTCTGGGTCGCGTGAGCCTTGCGGAAACGCTGTGATTGAAGGCGAACGTAGCCATACTAAAGACCCCAAAGAGAAGCACACTGAAACCGACCCAGCCTCGGGGGTCCTCACTGCGATGGAGTATTCCCATCGTGGCGAGAAAACTCAAAACCATCACCCCCCAGTAGTTTTCAAAGTTCACCGGTGGCACCAGGTATCCGCTCACCAGCTGAACATTTGCGACCGCCCAGGTAGAGCACACCAACGCAATCAGCAAGGGGCGTGAAGCTGGCGGTACATGATCTTGAATGATGAGATAGAGGGCGAGAGAGAGAACTCCTGTGAACGGAATGAGAGGAAGGCTAGAGAAGATAAAAAATTTTGGCAGGTTCGGGTCCTTCATAGAGGAGATGAACGCAAGCATCAAAACCCCACATACCCCGAAGCTTGTCAGGAGCCGAAGCGAGAGACGCGCCTTGCTTCCGAGTAGTAGGACTGCGCTCACGAAGATCAGGGGGAGCTCCACGAATGGATAGAGCAACGGGCTGATTGCGAGAAGAGCCAAAGGCGAGAGCTGCGTGCCGGCGGTAATGTAGAGCGCTGCTGCTATGAGCATCCAGGATACTTGAGGCTCTGGGCTGCGCAGGAGCGGTATTTCTGGATTCCAGGGCATCGAGAACCACCTCATGATCTGAGGGTCGAAGTGGAGAGGGCTCAGGAGAGAGACAACCGGATTAAATGGTGTAAAGAGCAGGGGTAAGAGGAAGAGCAAGAGCGCGCCGCTCCGTGCTTGAGGCTTCGAGTAGCCAAACTTCTCGAAAATGCCCTTCACCAGGAGTAGGGTGCACAGGGTGCATGCAAGATCCAGGATGAGGTTTATGTAGCCACCGCTTAGCCCGATGTGATGAAGGAGGGTTATCAAGTGACTTGTGTATCGCATGCGACCCGAGTGTTTCGCGACGTAATCAGCATACGAGAACGAGAGATGGCTCGCCTCATCCATACCAGTTGTATAAAAGAGGTAGCCACCTGTTTGCAAAGCTTGATAGAGCGGGAAGATGGCGAGCCCTAACAGCACAAGACCAGCATAGATGCTGAATCCTTTTCCTGAAAGTTTCCGAGGTGCTGTGTGCATAATGCGAGCATACCTCACGCGAAATGAAGACAAAACCTACTACTTGTCTTCGCTCTCGATGGATTGCGTTAGGCTCACCGCTAATCTTGGGGATTAGTCCTGGGAGCCTTTACATTAGGACCGCAAGCACCTTTGCTGATTAGTGTGTCAGAGTCTGACTGTCCTGGAGCGTCCACCTATCCCTGAATAGGGAATAACCAATTGAGAGCCATGCTGCCCAACAAGAAGAGGACACACCCTCCCTGCACATAGGAATCGACTTTGTTCAGGCGCACCAACACCTCAGCTCGTTCACTCTCTGCCGCTGTGTCAAGTTTATTGGAGGTCCATACGAAGAGACAGAAGAGGGTAAATGTTACGACGTAGCATGCGGCGTAAATTTGATCGAGGTAGGTGATGTACGGCAAAGAGGGGAGAGTCTGGCGATAGCTCTGTTGCAAGAAGACGAGGGTGAGAAGCACTGTGGATGGGATCGCGATGCGGACATCCCACAACGACGCGGCAAGTGCTGGGGTCACCAAGGTTACGAGCATCACAATCGTTAAGGGCAGAATCAGTTGAAGGATAGATGCTAATCCAGATTTCTTGTAGGTGATCTGCAACCACACTTGGCTGAAATCAGATGTGTTGCCCTGGTCTGGTGGTTTGTAGCCGAAGCTTGTTGGGTAGCTTTGAATGAATTCACTCAGTTTTACCGAGTCAGTTGCATACCCAACGATATCGATGAAGGGCCCAACCCCTGACTGAGCCTTGTCCGCGATGAGCATCACTTTGTCGGCGCAAAACACGTCACTCATCACATTCAGACCGAAGACTATTGGAAAGGTAATGCGTTCAAACGGGTAACGGTGGTAATCGAGCTCGTCAACATAGAATCGCCCCGCGAATCGAGCGAGCTGGTAGTAGTCCCCATCGTCTGCACGAAGGGGTTGCGGATAGAATGGTTTCATCATCCAGTCCCATGAGTTCACACGGTTAGCTGGACTGATTACTTGATCGATAGTGAGGCCCTCTTTCTCAAGGATCTTCTGGAACTCTGGACCCCAGTGCACCCATACAAGACCCTCGGCCGCAAATGATTGAGTCGATGAGTTAAAATCGTAAACGTTCTCAGCAAAGATTCCGAGACGCACCTTGATGGATGAGGTCTGTCCAGGGGTTGGGTCAGTAACTTCAGTTATCTTGCCGCCCCAATTATAGTCGTCTACGCGTAAACGACCTGTCCTGTTTGCCCATACGATTGTCAGGAACCCTAGAACCCCTAACACAATGAAGAATCTTTTGAAAATTCCGCGCATTGGGCGGCTTCATAACACGGTGGGATGGGGGCGACAAGCGATAAGGGGCAAATAGACCCTTCTCATGAAATTAAGTTTGATTGTCAGAGGAGGCGTCATCAGAAGGGCGGACGATTGCCCCTTCTTCCGACGCATAAGTGGTCAAATTCGGCAAATTCCGCAGGTAAAATATCACACAAACTTACCCCGAGGGGAGCGGGAAAGGCTCATCCTAATTGTGATAGCTGCCGACTCAAGTTTTCAGCGGTCATGATAACCGTAAAAAAGGTTTGACACCCACCCGGCTCATTGGGACCATTGAGGCTGGTATCACACCAGAAGGAGATCTTGATATGAAGAAATGTTTTGCGTTGCTTTTTGCCGCGTGCGTTACCCTGGCGGGGGGCACATACGCACTCGCCTCTAGTGATAGTGATCAAGTTTCAGCTCGAGCCAAGAAGACCTATACCGTCAAGGTGGTAGCGGGCAAGAATGGCAAGGTCTCCGGCAAGAAGACGATCAAGGTGACCGCTGGCGGAAAAGCGCAGTATACCGTGACTCCCTCAAAGAAGTACCTCATCGATACTCTCACCGTGAACGGCGCACCGAAGAAGGGGCTGCCCAGCAAGGTTGGCAAGGCATACACCCTGAAGCTCACCAAGATTAACGAGAATACCACCGTGAGCGTTACCTTCGCGACCAAGCGAACACTGAGCCCCCTCTCTGTGGGAAGTCAGATTACGGTTGTAGACGCCAAATAAAGCGATAACGAAATTTACGGACTAGGAGCTGAACCATGAACATCAAGAAATTGCTACTCCCTGCGTTAGCGGCTGTCGTCCCAACTCACGGGGCGCTTGCTCAAACAGATTACGAAAAAGACAAAACCAGAACCTATGTTCATGAGCGATCGAGCGAAGCGCTTGAGGCCGTAAACTCGATTCTGTGCATGTTGGATCAGACCCGTTACGGGGATTCGACCCTCCTTAATTCAGGGTACTACACCGCCCTCGTCGATGAGTCGTTGTGTGGTGAGCGCGATAGCGCTGAGAAATCCGACAGTAGTAGCGCCGGAGATACGAGCGCGAACGAGGCCACCTCCTACACAGAGTTCAAAGTGAAATCGGAGCGGGCGAACCCAACAGACCCGCAGGTTGTTAGCATGTTCGTAAAGGTCAACGGACCGAATGACATGCCGATGAACATCCAAGGAAAGTTTACTATGACCGAGGGAGTGTCTGAGTTTAATCCGCTCGGCGCTTTCACGATGGTCTTCAAGGGCTCTGTTAATGGAGTTCCCGTTCCTATCGCTAAGGGGCTAGTAAAGGCCCAACGAGATACCCTCGGACGAGTTGTGCTTAAGTACGCTGAGTCGATGTCCTTTGGAGGTCAGGAACTCTTCGGTGTTAAGGCCGCGCTGCTCAAAAACACTGAGGGCGGAAGTGGAAGCACATTTCAAAAGGAGCTCTCTGGTGGGCCGGGCGGCGGAGGCCCCGGCGGGGGAGCGTCACAGTCGACCACGCACTTTGGCTACAATAAGACTAACTTCAAGCGCAAAGATGGGACTACCAACGAGGAGGTTTGTCTCTCGCGAACTTCCTTTGAGACGAGCGCGTGGCAGTACGGATTGTACAATAAAGACACCGGGGCTCGAGTGCCTGTCAACAGCGGCTTCCCGATCAATACTCAAGCTGACGGGCGAGGTCAGTTCGGATTCTTGAGTTTCCACGGATTGTTCTTCCCTCCAGGGGGCCCATCGCTTAACGATGGCGCAACTGTGTACCGTGTTGAGCGAGGCGCCAACGGGCCGGTCTCCACTCCGTATACCCTTACCATTAAGGATGGAAAACTAAAGCGTTTCGTTCGCTCTGAGGTTTCCCTTGGCTCGCTCAAGAGCATCCCCCTTGAGGGAATGGTGCCATTCTTCGGTGACTCGAACCCAAATTCGATCAAGCGGTTCCAGTGGGATGGAACGCAGCTTAAGATCGTAGCAACTGCGAGTCAGTCGCAAGGAGGACCACCCGCGTGGACCCCGCTTACGCCTAACCAACCGATAACGGAGCAGACTACCTTGATGTTCGGTGACATCGGCATCTACTCTCAAGCGCTCGGTGGTCAGGGACGTATCAAGCTCGCTAACTGCGTGCCCGTAAGTGGTGGAAATCCAGCGTCGGGTGTGCGGTGCAGCGCGCCAACAGCGGATACAAAGGTGATCTTCTTCAGAGAGTCTTTGGTGGCTCCGGGCGACAGCACCGTTCCGGCAACGTTGCGCTGTTACGACAACTGTCCCAAGGCTGGTCCCTCCGGGATGGACAAGAATGATCCCTCGTATGCCAACGACGGAACAGCTCACAACTATGCCTTCACAAGCGGCCTCCTGCGTGACGGTGCTAATCCTGCAACCTTGGCGGAGGCTCAATCAGGTAAGTCTTGGGGCTTCGGTAGTGGACCGATGTTCGATCCAAGCACAGCAAACTTAGCTGCGCTTGCGTGTCCATGGGATGCGGCCCAAACATGTCCATGGAAGGCCTGGGGTGAGCTCAGTGAGTTCTTCATGTGGGAAACTGGACCGAACAGTTGGAACAAGTTCACGAGTGTGATTGATGGCAACGGAAACGTGGTGAACCTCGATCCTCCACTCGCTGTTCAGTATGTCTACCCAGCTGTTGGCACTGGTGGGGTCAATCCGACAACGGTTGATCAGAAATTCGCCGGTAACACCTTCTACCTTCAGTACGGAGGATTCGGAAACCTGCAAGGTATACCTGGTAAGTGTTTCAACCCAGAGAATCCTGCTGACACTGACATCGACTGCTCTAAGCCAGGGCGTCGATGGGTTCCAGAGTTCACGATTCCTTCTGGTAGTGTAGCGAAGAACGGTAATGGAGTTGACGCTTACTACGTCAAACCTCTCGAGGTGGAGCAACGCATGGCGAAGGTTGCGGCGACCAGTTGTGCTTCTATCAAGGTCTCTGACCTTAGTGGTATGTGGCCAAACCTTGCTACCGACTGGACCGATCCAAATCTTGGAGCGGAACCAGAGGTATCGGGCGCTCCCAAAGTAATCGCGGGGGTCCTTCAGTAGTGAGATGGACGGGGCGGTTCGCGCTCCGCCACATGCTCTCCAGGTCAATACGCCAAGAGGTTTTCAAAGCCTCTTGGCGTTTCCTGTATAGGTCACTGAGCACGAACGACTTGCTACCTTACATCTCCAGTCAACGGTTGTAGTGACAGGGCTGTTCGCTGCGCTGGTTGGTTTTATCTCGCTCTTGATAAATGCCTCGCATCCAAGGAAAGGAACTTTGTAGGCGCCCTGAACTCGAACCACCTCTCCGACTCGATTGCCTCTCAAGGTGGAGTATCCAAGGAGCTTAACGCTCACCTTTTTATTCTCTTCGCGGATTAAGAGGGTGGATGTCGCCGACCGAGGAAGGGTAGGGCATGCGGTTGAGTTTGTTTTCGTCCCGGTCGATCTCCATGTGCCGGTGACATCGGCGAGACCACCTTTGGCTGAGATCAGAGTTTGTCGGGATAGTTGGTTTGGAAGGGTGAAGCCGGAGAACGATTTCATGAAGTAGTCACTGCAACTACACCCGTTCGGCAGATCAAAAGGGCCGCAACCAAACAGCACATTTTCACAACAGGCTGGCCTCTCAAAGGGACAATCGAAACCGCCAGCACAACCCGTGAAAAGTGATGCTACGACGCCGAGAATCAAAGGACTCGCTGCTTTTTTCATACCGAACCTCTCCGATGTAATAACGTAGAGACCTCACAATCTGTGTTCATCCTAGGTCACCCCTGCTGTGCGTAAAGAAGCAACCGACGCTTCTGAAGCATGTTCTGATTTTCTATGGAGGCTTGCTTGAGGGGAGAGGGTGTCTATGCTCTGGGTCAGGAGGCACCCTTGAGGATGTTGTCGGTATAGAACCCTATCGAACATCATACCGTACCATAGCTGCTATTCACGCGCGTTCCTGTATCCCTCTCACTATGGCAAACCAAGCGGTTCAAACTCCCCCAATCCCATCATCGCAGAGCGCATCTCGCGCATCGCCCCCTGAAATGCATGCCACCCTCATAAACGCGACGCTCCGCCAGCTTGAGGATTTGCATCAGGAGTGGAATCTCCTTGCCCAGCAGCTTCCTCAACGAGAGCCCTTCTACCTTCCCTACTGGTTCCAAGCATTCGCTCGAACTATCGCGCGAGATGAGTCAATACCACTCGTCACTGTTCGCGATCGGGGGCGATTGGTTGGAGTTCTCCCGTTGCGGAGAACTGGGCGATTTCTGCGCAAGATTCCAGCGCGAGTTCTCTCGAGTCTTTCGAATGTGCACTCATGTCGCTTCGACTTCGTGTGCGATCCCAATCACACAGAGGCGGTTGCTCAAGCCGCCTGGCACGCGCTTAAAGAGGACTCTCGGTGGAGCGTGATTGAAGTGAATGCGATACCGGAAGGAGGGGCGTTTGAGGCGATCATGCGCAGCGCCGAGCGAGATGGTTACCTCGTAGCTCGATGGCCGACCCTCCTCAGTCCGTATCTAAAGCTGCCATCGACCCAATTTGATCCTTTGAGCAACTGCCCTCAGCACTATAGGAAGGATCGCAAGAGGCTTGAGAAGCGATTCGAGCGGCTCAAAGAGTTCGGAGAGCCGGTCTTTGAGGTCCATACACACTTTAGTGAGGATCTGTTCAACGAATTTCTCGAAATGGAGTCGAGTGGATGGAAGGGGCAAGCAGGCGGGGCAATTAAGTGCAACCCAGTGATCGTTGATTTTTACAGGGAACTCCTGAGCGCAGCTGCAAGAGAGGGACACGTCAGAATATGTGCCCTGAGAGCAGGGACAAAAGCTGTGGCGATGGAGCTCTCGTTCGTGGTGGATCATGACTGCTACTCCCCCAAAATCGCCTACGACGAGGCATTTTCCGCAGCCTCTCCTGGACAACAATTGGCGAGGTTTTCTATCCAGGAGCTCGCTCGTCGTGGCATCTCTACATACGATCTCCTTGGGCCACGCAGTCGACACAAGGCTATCTGGGCAGGTGATATTCGACCCCACGCAAACTGCTATATCTTTCGTCCGTCGCTTGCTGGAAAGACCTACCACTACATCATCGATAAAATGGGTCCCCGCGTGAAGCGAGCAAAGTACACCCGTTACGGAGATCCGCAACAACTATGAGGCGCTCAAGATTTACTGTTTTTTGACGACGTACTCGTACATCCCTCCAGCGTCCCTCACTTGAGTTCCCTGAAAATGCTCCACGATGAGCTGGTCGATCTTTTCTGGAAGGAGCTTTGGGCTCCCCGCAAAGAATATGTAGGCACGGGGATTTCGCTGCAAAAGTCGCTCTAGGGTCTCGGGCGAGGTGAAGACGTTTCGCGATATTCGGGTTGAGCACTCGGGGGGCGCCGAAGTTTTTCGATAGAAGTTAAAGGCGAAGCCTGTCTTCGCGTCTGTGATAACCGCGACGGGGGACTGCTCGGCGTCTTTACAGAGCCGCATAATCGCCTCAGACCAATTTAAGTTGTAAAAAAACTTTGAACCTATCGGGCCTCCTGCTGTAAAGAAGAGGGTGGGGAGCAAGAGAATACCTAACGCGATTGAGCCCGCTTGTGGGGTCAGCTTTTTAACCATCCCCTCAACCAAAAAGAGCACTGAGAGGGTCGCATACACCAAGATAAAAAGGTTGGCTCGGAAAAATCCGAGAGGATAGATCCGTAAGATCCCCGCGAGGGTATAGCCGGCAAGAAGGTACACCGGAATCAATCGCTCATCATCGAAGCGAGTGCGAAGGACCTTCGCAACGGTAGCTCCAACGAAAAGCACCCCGAGCCATCCGGCTTCGATGTATCCGTATCCCTTGCGGAAGCCTGCTGCACGATCCGAGAACGGAAGTTCCCGGAAGAGATTTAACGGATAGGTGACATACGTGGAGACCTTGGCGAAAAACCAAGACAGGTACGCCCACACCCCTGCGCCGTGGAGCCTTGGATCAAAGAAGACTCCGTACTTTTTTCCCCACTGTTTGGTGCTTGCGCCTTTCATCTTTCCATAGATACCGAGGAAATAGAAAAGGTATGCGCCGCAAAGAGCGTAACATAAGATGACGTCGATAAATTTAATTCGTCTCTTCCACCACAGGTATCCAACGTACACGATCTGAAAAGCTATAAGCGGAATGAGTCCATAGGATAATGTCAGACCAGCCAAGAGAATGAGGGTGCTTGTGAGTGTGGCGATTCGTTTGTTGGTGAATCCAACAATGCAGAGAAGCCACGCCGTATGGAGAAAGAGCTCCAACGAATATGGCTTGAATTCATGTGTGAAGGACACCGCTGCAATGTTTATCGAAACAAGAAGGGTGCCGATCGCAGTGAGCTTGGCGTTTGCAAAAAGTTTGTGTGCAAGGAGAGCAAAGAGGGGAACAAAAGCGAGTCCCGACACGATTGAAACGATCCGGATCTTGTACTCCTGGAGCCCGTTCAGGCTTAGAAAATAGTGGTAATGGAAGAAGGTGTATCCTGGGGCCCTAATTCCTCGAGTGAAGCCGTCAAGGAACCTGTCGAACCACAAGATCTCGTCGTACCACAATCCGGGGTGTGAATAGCCCGCGAGGATACGGAGAACCAAGCCCAGCGCTACCGTTCCAGCGATGGCGAACCTCCACCCGCCAAACCACGGTCTCTGAGGTTGGGGAGGGGCGAGCGGCGATGGTACATCAAGCATTTGGATATCCTATCAAGGCATCATTTGGTCGAACAATGGTCTGCAGAGAGTCCTCTCAGGTGGAGGTTTCAGGATGGTGGGTCATATCAAGCAGTTCCTCGCAGAGTCCTGCCATTTCTAAACAGCGTTGGTGCAGTTTGTTGTTTGTTTTAGTAGGTCGAGGAATACGGGAATTCGGCGGCTTTGTTCTCCATGAGTTCTCGGTTTTTAAACTTAAGCATATAAAAATATGACTCTTTTTGTCTTCTATTCTTTCGGAGCGAGGATGTGTGGTCGATAGAACCTGTTTTTTGCCAGTAGAACGCAGGCGGTCGTTTTAACTTAATGAGTTGGCATGGACCTTTGCGGGATTTATTACTTGCCTCAGGAAACTGTCGGTGGTTCGGCTTAGTCTACGAGCCAATAAATAGTCCGGCGGTTCCTGTGTAAACCTTTCTACAAGAGGAAGATCCGCATGGAAATGTTAAATGTCGGGCAATTTGAGTTGGTCTCAAATGCCTTCTCCTTTGCTATCGCTGTGATGGGCGCAGCTACTATCTTTTTGTTCTTGGGACGTAGCCAAGTGGCTCCTCAGTACAAGACTGCTGTAACCATCAGCGGTATCGTGACCCTGATCGCTTTCTACCATTACTGGCGAATATTCGATTCATGGCACGAGGCTTTCACTGTAGGGAAAGCTGGTCTTGAGGCTACAACAACCAAGTTCAACGATGCTTACCGTTACGTTGACTGGCTCCTCACTGTTCCACTCCTCCTCATCGAGCTCATCCTTGTTATGCGGCTCTCGCGTGAGGAGACGATCTCGAAGGCTCAAAAGCTTGCTGGAGCTGCAGCCCTCATGATCCTTCTCGGATACCCTGGAGAGATCGCTACTGACGTTGGGACCAAGTTCCAATGGTGGTTCTTCTCCATGATTCCTTTCCTGTACATCGTGATGAGCCTCTTCTCTGGACTCTCAAAGGCGATCAACGCTCAGCCAGAGTCTGTTCGTGAGCTCATCGTCACCGCTCGAAACCTTACGGTTCTCTCGTGGTGCTTCTACCCAGTTGTATACGCTCTCTACTTCTTCCCTGGTGCAGATGTAGGAAGCGCTAAAGTTGCAACATACGTACAGATTGGATACACAATCTCTGATATCGTCGCTAAGGCGGTATTCGGTGTGTTCATCTACGTAGTAGCTGTTCGTAAGTCTGAGACCAACGCGTAAAGCGCTCTCAGAGTTACCACAGTGGTACGGAAAGCGGCGCCTTCGGGCGCCGCTTTTTTATTTGACGAGCTCGCTCTTAGCTCTTTTTTAGAATGTTGTTAAGTACGTCTTCTTGCTAAAATTCCCTCATGAGAGCCGTTGTAGTCGGAAGTGGGGCAGGGAGTTTGGCAAGCGCTTTGCGTCTTCGAGCCCTTGGTCACGAGGTCGATGTCCTTGAGGCGTGTCCCGATCCCGGAGGTCGCGCCCGTACCTTCTCCTTGCACGGTCACGCATTCGATGCGGGACCAACCGTTATCACAGCACCCTGGCTCTTCGATGAGCTCTTTGAGCTCTTCGGCGAGCGACGAGCTGACTCGATCGAGTTTCTCCCATGTGATCCCTGGTATCGGCTATCATATGCTGATGGCTCAGAGATGGATTTGGTGCCATCGGTGGAGCGCCAGGAGGCGCAGATCTCTAAGCTCTCACCACAGGACGCAAAGAACTACCGGGCTTTTCTTGAGCACAGCAAGCGCCTCTACGAGGTGGGATACGAGGAGCTCGGTGATGCTGATTTCACGAGCATCACATCAATGCTCTCCATGGTCCCAAAGCTCTTTAAGCTGGGTGGCTTCTCAACTTTGTGGCGCCACACGGCGCGGTACTTCTCTGACCGAAGAGTCCGCCAGGCCTTCTCCCTGCAGCCTCTCTTGGTAGGAGGCAATCCTCTCTCTACCACCTCTATCTACGGGCTGATCCATGCGATGGAGCGAAAAGGGGGGATCTGGTTCGCGAAAGGAGGCACCTCGGCGTTGATTCACCACCTCATCGCCCTTGGGGAGAGGCACGGGATACGATTCCACTACGACCATAAGGTCGTGAGCCTCACCACTGACACTTCAGGCAAAGTTACATCCGTTGAGGCGGCTCACCGAGGTGAGCAGGTAACGATTCCGTGTGACCTCGCCGTATGGGGAGGCGACCCTCGAGGGCTCTACTCAACACTCGGCTCCCAGAGGCTCTCTCTTACCGAGAGAATCCGGCAACGAACCGTCGCCTCATCGATGGGGCTCTACGTGCTCTATTTTAAGACCAAGCGTTCCTATCCGAACCTCGCGCACCACACGATCGTGCTCTCTGAGCGATGGGAGGGGTTGCTGAACGATATCTTCAAAGGCACAAGGCTTCCTAAAGATCCAAGCCTCTACCTTCATCGTCCCGCGGCGACCGATCCCTCGATGCGGGTGAATGATGGGGAGCTGTTCTATGTTCTTGCTCCTGTTCCTCACCTCGGCAACTATGATGGGTGGAAGTTTGATGCACCTCGATTCAAAGACACCGTCATTAAGATCCTCGAAGATCGTTTGATGCCTGGTCTTTCATCCGAGCTAGTGTTCGGTGAAGCGGTAGATCCGCGATACTTTAGGGACGCGTTGATGAGCCCTCTGGGCGCGGGCTTCTCTATAGCACCTCTCTTAAGCCAATCCGCGTGGTTTCGTTTCCACAACCGGATGGATAGGATCCCGAATCTCTACCTGTGCGGAGCGGGGGTTCATCCCGGTGGAGGTTTGCCCGGCGTTGTTACCTCCGCAAAAGTTATTGAGCGAATGGTCACACGAGATTTTCCGTCGGTGCACCCCTATCAAGCATCTATCTCAGAGATCGCCGCGAGGTCTGTTGCATGAGTGGGGAGATGCGCCTCATCTCAAAGGCTGGCAAGACCTTTTACTTCGCCACGCTGTGGCTTGATAAACGTATGCGATATGACGCTGCGCTTGCGTACGATTTCTGCCGAACCGTAGATGATATCGCTGATGCTGATCCAGCACGCCCCGATCGCGATGAGTTCCTCCGAGGGGTCTGTGATGCGGTTCTCAGTCGTGACGGTGACCACCCCCTTGTGCGTCCCCTCATTCCGCTCCTCGCTCGCTATCCAGAGGTATGCGAACCACTTGCTGCTCTCGTTGAGGCGTGCCGAGAGGACGTTTCGACGCTAAGAATTAAAGATGAAGCCGACCTTGAGCGCTATGCTTTTGGCGTCGCTGGTAACGTTGGCTTAATTATGTACCCGATACTCGGCGGACGGTCGCCACAGGGGCGCGCCCACGCCGCGGATCTCGGCATCGCGATGCAGTGCACTAATATCGCCCGAGACGTGTTTGAGGATCTTGAGCGGGGTCGCGTGTACATGCCGAGCGCGTGGCTTGCGGGATGCAACATTCAAGGGCTACGGGATGATAGCGTTACGGTCGAGCCGGTAGTTGTAGGCGCGGTCCAAAAACTTTTGCGATTCGCTGATGAACGCTACGCGCACGGTCTCGCCGGTCTCCACTACCTAGCCCCTCAAAGCCAATTCGCTATTAAGGTCGCCGCTCGGTGCTATGCTGCGATCGGAGAACGGGTGATCCGAAATGGTCGCCTCGCACGAGAGCGAGCGGTTGTTCCCTTCACTCACAAGGTAGTTATGGCGTGCAAGATGGGACTCTTTGCGAGACAGGAGAGTCGGCTCCCTCATGTGAGTTCCTAGATGGCAAAAATACGTTCGGTAGGAATTCGCGGCGC
>JALRCK010000004.1:0-3929 GCA_023262305.1 Deltaproteobacteria bacterium | reverse complement strand
AGTTGCTCCGTGTTGATCCGGAGATCTCCATCACCCTCTTTGATCGCCGCCCCCGCTTACCCCATCCCCAACGAACTTTCTGTTTTTTTAACAGAGACTGTCAGGAACGATTCCCTGGGCCTGCGGTCTCTTGGAAGTCGGTTCTATTTCGAGGTCCCTCATTTGAGCGTCGTGTGGATGTTTCTGCGTCACCCTACACGATGATTCGAGGGGATGATCTCTTTGGGTACCTTCTGGAGCAACTAGAGGCGCGTGGGGTCTCATTTCGTTGGCAGAGCTCTGAGGTTGATATCTCCGAACACTCGATTCGAGCAGACGGTGAGACGTTTAACTTCGACGCCGTAATCGATGCCGCTTTTGAGGCGAAGGAGGCAACGTCGACGTTGTGGCAATCTTTTGCTGGTGTCTGGGTCACGAGTGAGCGTGAGGTCTTTGATCCCTCCACGGCGATTCTGATGGACCTGCAGGAGAGCAGCGCTGACGCACCCGTCAGCTTCCTCTACATTCTACCCACTTCCAAACACACCGCTCTCGTTGAACACACGACCTTTAGCCCGGCCCCGATGTCAAAGGGGTACCACCTCGATCACTGTTACGCCTGGATTACAGAGCGCGTGGAGGGGGTAGTTCAGCGGGGAGAGATAGAGCATGGATTGATACCGATGGGTCTCAACAATTCTCCCGGCGCGGATAGTATCCGGGTGGGAAGCGCCGCGGGAATGGTTCGCCCGGCCACAGGATATGCCTTTGTCGCCACCCAAGATCATGCGCGGCGGGTAGCCGAGCAGGTCCTCACCAATCACGCCGTTCCAGCGGACCCCTATCCTTGGTGGCTCACGGTTGCGGACTCGCTCTTCTTGCGCGCCCTCGCTCAGTCGCCAGAACGGGGAGGGCAGTTGATGGAGCGACTCCTCTCCCGTTCACGATCGGACGCTCTGATCTCGTTTCTCGCAGGGGATGTCTCTTTCAAGGAGGCCCTTTCGGTGTGGATGTCGGTTCCTAAACTCTCGATGATTAGGTCTCTTACGCGTATATGAAAGGCGGCACGCTCCTTGTTCTCATATTGTTCGTTCTCTTGCTTACCTGTTGGCTCGTAGCGCCTGCGTGGTCAGAATGGATGGCGCTTGCGTTGATGATATGCGCGGGGATCCCCCATGGTTCATTCGATCTGCGGGTTGCCGAGGCGAAGTGGCGTGAAGGCGGTGTGTCGCGGTTGACGATTCTGAGTGGGTACCTCCTCTGTGTAGTGGGGATGAGCGCCCTCTGTGTCTTTTTTCCCTCGGTGGGGTTAGCTCTCTTTCTTTTCATTTCAGCGCTCCACTTCGCTGAAGGAGAGAAGGATTCGACCTCTCGATGGAGTGGGGCGCGGGGAGGTCTCTTTGGAGTGGGGGCGATACTCCTTCCGATAGGGTTGCATGTCGATCAAGCGCAGGCGTATGTAAGCTACTTCATCCCAGCGGGCACATTTGAATCTCTCGAGGGTATCCTGGTGATCACCGCGCGTGTTGCAGCCTTCATCATGGCAGCTTTTCTCGCTCGAGACGTGATATCCCAAACCACTCGGACTAGTCCCGACACGATTGAGCGATTAGTGTGTCTCGTGGCGTGGATCATCCTTCCCCCCTTGAGTGGCTTCGCCGTGTGGTTCATCGGTCGTCACTCACGTCAGCACCTTGAGGTATGCCAGGAGATGTTTGCAGGGAGCCGCTTCGGTATCCCATTCGATTTCGCCGCGATCTCAGCGCTCGCGATTATCGGGCTTCTCCCGTTTGCGGCGCTCTTTGATTTTTCGCAGATCGAGCAGCTCTTCGCCGCCTCGATATGCCTCATCGCCGGGCTCACGTTGCCCCACATGATTGTGTCGCATGGGATGAGAGATATGGAGAGGAGCTCGGTGTAGCTGTCTCGACCGGGTTCGCAAGGAGCCCCGCCGAGGTTCCCCATTTCCAAGCCCCTCGCTCGTCTCAGAGACCGCGCGGTAAGGGTTGAATGACCATCCGTGCCACTGGACCTCGGGAGGAAATATCTTGCAGGGGGCTTACGAGAGTTGCACCTGGTCCTACAGCCACGATCCGCAGTCAAAATCTTCAGGAAGCCAATCTTCATCGCCGTCGTGCAGATAGCACCGATCTCCAGGTTTATATGTTTTTTGACCAATTAATCAGCGTCTCAGTTAATTAATTACTGCGGAGTAGGGTCCGAAACTCTACAGGTCCACTCTCGAGTAGGCGATTTCAAATCGAATTAAGCTCGAGCTCTGTTGCGCGCGGAGTCTGAAATCACTTGCATCCACGCCCCCGTCTTAAATCGACACCCCGATTTATTTTTCTTTGTTAGAGGATCGTTTCCCTCTACGGTGACTCAAAGACGTTGTTTGTTACCCCTCCGGACGGAGATGATCGCACAAGGAGATGAGCGTTGTGCGCGCCTAACAAAAGTGGACGCAATCGACGCGAGCTCCTTTGCCATCTCCGACTAAGTACATCGATCGTACCTGTTAAGGAGATTGTTATGCGTAATACTCATGAGTCCCCAAAAAAAGTAATCGTAGATGGTGATTTTGGCCCTGACGAATTGTTTCTCAAAGCCTGTCTCCTCACGCGCGATGAGGTGTCCATTCAAGGCCTCACAGCAACCTTTGGAAATGTTGATCTTCCGAGCGTGCTTGAAAACGCTCGTCGTGTGTGTGGCTTCCTCGAAGCAGATGAGATGAGAATATTCAAAGGTGCGGCGACCCCGTCAAACCTAGAGCAACGGCTCTTATCTGATGGGGCTTTCCCATTTATTGAAATTTTGCCCTCTCCCGAGGGATTATCTCTTCAGCGGCAGTCGGCAGTTGATTTCATTCTGGAGACCCTTGAAAAGAACCCACCAGGCACCGTAACGATGACCGCCTCGGGGCCGTTGACGAATATCGCCACAGCCCTCCGTCAGGATAGAGAGATGATGAGGAAGATCGGAAGACTCATTATCATGGGTGGATGCACGGTGAGCGTGCCTGGCAAGGATATGATGTGGAGGAGGGGGAATATCACGCCTCACGCGGAATTCAATTTTCAGCAGGCGGCCCTCGACGCCAAGGAGGTAATGAGCAGCGGGCTACCGATCACCCTTCTGCCCATGAACTGCACCCACCAGTTGACCTTTACCCCGAGCCGGCACGATCATATCAAAGAGCTGTTTAAAGGTGACGAACGATTACTCCGCGCCTTACTTGGAGTCAAAGACATACAAAACAGAAAAGTGCCCCCGCACGAGGCTGACGCAAACGATAGAGGATTATTCAACCAGCCCGCTCACCTAGATATGGGGAAATTTGGGCTAGACCCTGTGCTTCATGATGTGAACTGCGCCCTATTCATGCTGTACCCCGAGATGTACGAGCGCAGGAGGGGGCGTATTACTGTTGAGCTCCATGAGGGCGTGCTCGATAACGAGACCGTATGGGGATCCAGACAGGGCCGAACTGAGTTCACTCCCGATTCAACTTCAAACCTTGAGGTTGCGATTCGGATCAAGGAGCCCGATTTTCTCTTCGGTACAATAGCGACTAGCTTGAGAGCTCTCCTTCGAGAAGCCGCTTAACACCCGCGACCATGGGGGAGGTAGTGTCTTAAAAACATTCCTGCTGCCGGTCACCCTGCACTCGACGAACTTACTCTCGCCTCAGGTGAGCCTGTTTTTTTCCCTGGAGCGGGGCTAATGCCCAACAGAGCAGAGAAAACACCGGAAAAGCCTCCGAACAAAAGCGCACAAGCTAAGAGACAAAATGAAGGCGATAATCCTCATCTGTTCTTTGCACGTGGGGCACTCTAAGGGGTCTATCTCGTAGATTCTCTTGATGCACGCGGCCCAACTACTTCTACGGAACTCCCGCCGATAGTCACTCTCCGTTTCTTCAGCTGGAGGAGGAGCGAGCTTGGCGCGTT
>JALRCK010000049.1:2507-10447 GCA_023262305.1 Deltaproteobacteria bacterium | reverse complement strand
TCTACCGTCTTCAAACGTACAATCGTTCTCATCCGCCAGTGCTTTCATCTTCGCGGACGCTCCTTCGGCCGAGAGCTTCTCAATATGAATACGTTTTCTGAAGCGGCTTCCTAGACCCTGGTCGGCCGCCATAAAACGGTCGATGTTGTCGGGATAGTCGGCGACGAATAGTAGCATCTGAGGTTTCTGCCGATTGGCGTTTATCTGAGTGAGAAGCTCCTTAATAGCGTCATCGGAGTAGCTATGGGCGTTGGTGAGTGAGCTCGCTTCGTCGATAAGCAGAGCGCCCCCTTTTGCCGCCGTAAAAGCCGCCGCGACCTCACCGGCGGCCTGCCCCAGAAATCTTCCGACAAGGTTGGCGCCGGTCTTTACCGTGAGCTTCTCGCCCCCGATAAGTCCGAGCGCGGCGTAATACTTGGTGATTAAGGGCGCCACGATGGTAGTCTTGCCGGTTCCTGAGGATCCATCGAGAGCGATCTCAAAGGTGACGTTCTTGTAAATTGGGTCGCCTTTCCTTAGATTCGCCTGCACTCGCTTCTCAACAGAGCGCAGAAAATCCTTAAGTTCTTGGTTCCCGTGTATCGTTCGTTCGATCTCATCGAGCACCGAGGCTGGGGTTACTTGGTTTGGATCCACAACGTCCTGCAGCTCGATTGTTCGCTGCGCGTCATCAGTTACCTGGTCAGAGGGGAGACGAGCGAGCCTAGCCGCCTGGGTTCGGAGGACGCTCTCGATCGTCTTGGCGACATCACGCGCGTTTCCGGGGTTTTCAGTTGCCCGCTGCATCCGATCGATGCGTTGCATCAGGGCCTTAAGTGTGTCGTCTGAGCACGTTACGTTATTAGCGGCGAGGGTCTTTACGGCGATATCACGCAGTTCGTCGTTTGTGTAATCACGGAAGGAGATAGTCTGAGTCCGCGACTTAAAGCCCGGGTCGGCTGATAACATGGCGTCCATCTTGCCGGGATATCCGGCGAATACGAAAACGGTTTTGGCGTACTCAGGGTTGGTAAGGATCGGTATCAAGAGGTCGATTATCCTCTTTCCGTCCGACGAGTTGTTCGGGTCGAGTTGGTGCGCCTCGTCGATAAAGATGATGCCGTTCTTTCCCTCCTCGAATTTCTTCTTCGCGGCTGTCGTTCCCATAGCGACAAGTTCACTTGCGGTGAGGAACGTTGGTGTCGCGCTATCGACCACTCGGTTTACAGCTAACGCCTGCGCGAATAGTCGGGTGAATGAGGTCTTGCCGGTCCCTGGATTCCCCTCGAAGACGAGGGCCAGCGGCTGCGGGTCGGGGCTGCGCCTGTTGAGTTTAGCGGCGGCGATGATCTCTCTTGTTTTTTGTAGCGCGGCCTCTTGTAGGGCGAATTGCGACTCAAGTTTGGCGAGAGGATCCCGCTCCTGCACGATCTTGGCCGACTCGATGTCGGCGGGGGTGATATAGTTTACGTCACTTGAGACCGAGTCAGTTTCCGCCATGCGGCTCACGTACGCTTGTTGAACCTTCTGCCAGATCCGATACGCGTCCCGATACGTTCCGCCCAATTGCAGTTGCTCGAGGAGTTTATCCACAGACTCTTGCGGAAGCGTGTACTCATTCTGCGTCGCGATCCTGCGGGTTAGCTCGACTAGTTTGAATCGATCGAGGGGCTGAAGCTCAATCGTAGCCTTTGAGAAGTGGATGATTGTATCGCTGAGCTCTTCTGCGAATTTCTCTGACTCCCGTCCTCTGTTGCCAAGCGCCAAATGGTACATACCGTTATTGCGTTTGCAGAACTCACGGAACGCCACGCAAAAGGGGTGGTTCGGCGCGACGCTCAACTCGGCGGGGATGTAGAGAATAGCGCCGAGACCGCCGGATAAGTGCTTAAAGAGCGACGGAGGATCGTTGAGGATCGCCTGAGTGATAGTGATAGTTCCCTCGAGCTCGTTGAAGGGAGCCCGCTGCGCGCGTTGCATACACAGTTGGTGACCGAGGCTCTTCATGACAGCGTCGACGGCGAGCTCCTCTCCATCGATGAAAAAGACTTTGGATTCAGGGCTTATTCCCTTCGCGATCCTGGCGGCGTTCAAGGCCTCTACGCGCGAAAGCAGCTCCAGAGCGCCCATCGGTTTGCCCTCTTCGAGTACAGCAGGCCGCATGGTCTTATAGAGCCAGTACTCGTAGCCGCGCGGGACGAGATCTCCTTGAACTCGAAAGTGGGACCGATCGCCACCCTTATCCCATATGTAATAGTCGGGGAATAGAGCCCTGAACTCAGAGTACGTCTGTGGGCATTTCGACTTCAGCTCGTCCGGTTTTAAGCAAAACATCGAGAACGTTTCGGCGAGAAATTCCCTCTCGGTCTTGAAATAGTCGCGGTGCATACTATCTTTCTCAGCAGCGTACGCCGATTTAAATTTCGCCAAGATCGATGGCCAGGGCTGTAGCAGTGTCTCAAATACGGCGTGGCCGACTTCGTGCATTAAGGTAGGCAGGTTGAGTTGGAGTTGCCCATCCTCCATCCAGGTCCTGACAACGATTCGCTTGGATGAAGCGTGAATTCCGTTAGCGTGATCAGATGAGGGGGCTCCGACGACCCCGCGACCGTGGATGTCGGGCATACCCTGCGCGACGTTATATCGACCAGGCGCGAACATGTATCCATGTCTCCGCCCTAGCACCTCTAGTAAGTCTACATTGATGCAGTAGAGGGCTTTTTCGAGGAGCTGTCGGTCTTCGTCGCCGCCGAGATGAACGCCCTTCATATCAATCAGAGAGTTAACTAAGTCCTTATGAGTTAGCGTTGGGTTTGGGGGAGCTCCTGTATCTGTGAACGGTGGTCGGTGTCGTTCGGCGACATTACGAAGGTCCGCACCGGGGCGTGGCTGCGCTTGGGGCGTGGCCGCTTGGGGTGTTTGAGGTGGCTGGGCTGCTGGGGGTGCTACTGGCGGCGGAACTACTGGCGGCTGCGCGGACGGAGGGCGAATGTTCCCTCCACCTTGGGGTGGGTTTATGGGTGGCTGGCCAGGGGTCCGTTGCGGCGGATTCGGTGATTGGGGTGAGGAACCGCCTGGCGGCTGCGCGGTCGGGCCAGGCGTGTCCGGCAAGACCTCTCTGAGCTTTTGTCTAAGCGTGGCAAACTCGAGTTGTCGCCTTTTCAGTCGCTCCTCCGTCTGCTTGACGATTATGTTTGCTGCACCAAAATTTCTCACATAAACAGCATGATTATCCATTTCATGCAAAACCCCTAGTCGGGCAACGTCACAATTATTCCACAGGAATTGAAGATCGCAGTACGTGTCGACATCCGATCTTGGGGTGAATGGTGGTAGCGGCGGTAATGGCTGGGTTGGATCCTCAGCCGTTTCAGGTGTCGCCTCACGCTGCGGGCTCGAGCTGGGGGACGGGGCGCGAAGTTGTCGCTCTGTTTTTGGCTCGGCTGTGTTTTGCTGGTCTAGGTCTGTCGGATTTTTGCCTCCACTGTGGGGTGGATTACCGAATGGCGGGAGAGCGCCAGGACCACCTGATCCAGGAGCGCCCGGGCTCTGCCCCGGCGGAGTTGGTGATTGGGGGGATGACCCGCCAGGGCCTGGCCTTGAAGCTGCGCCCTTTGTGTCTTGGTTAAGCGCATCGATCTGCTTGCGGAGATCGTCCACCTGCCTTTGCAGTTCATCCCGATATGCTTCGAAGCGTGAAACATAGTCAGGACTAGGGTAGCGCGATCGGGGACCGGATAATTTCAAAGCCTCTTCGTACAGAATTTGAGCATCGTCGAGGGCGATTGCTCGGGTTTGATACTGCGTGTTGAGAGCGAACCACTTGACAAGTCCGTCGTCACTCATCCCAGATAGGAAACTCTTTGATGGATCTTCACCATAACGCGACTCCGCATCGGCAGGTTGGCTTAGGGCGTCGATGCGCGGCGGGGTGATCAGTGTGGTCAGGGGAGATGGCAGGGGGCTTTCCGCGTCGGCAGCTCCGCTACGCTGTGCGGAGATACTGCTGAGCATCTGCTGGTAGTGCGCCTCGCCTTCGGGCCCTTGATAGATACTCTTAAGACTCTTGGTGTTATCGAGTAATACCGGACCGAGGAGCTCATAAGCCAGCTGGGCTATCTCGGAGTCTCGCGTTTCTTCTTCAAACTGTCGTTCGATTTGTTCCACTTCTGCGTCTAGCCCATCGAAGTCGAGGGCGAATTGAGCCTCTAGCTCTGTTAATTCGCTTTCGAACTGAGCAAACGAGTCGCCCGTTGCGCCGTCCGCCGGCTTTCCACTCAATTTATTGCTCATGGCTCCCCTTGTGTTGAAGATCGCAGATAGTCCAGCTCGTGGCATCGGTTCCCGAGCCCACGATGTCAAACGTTGCGCCGACTACCACTAGTTTTGCCGCGGTAGATACATTCTCGAAGCGATTTTGGATTGTTCCAAGCATTCCCATAACAGAAGCTGTAATTCACCGTACCGCATCGAAATGATGCGCACCTTCGGCACACTAAAGAGTTTGGTGAGCTACGCAAACACCTTGAGATCTGCCCAACAAAGAAGCGAAACGTTGGTCAATATCCATCGCAACGCGGCGCAGTCGAAACTGAGGTAGGTGCGAGCGAAACACCAACTCGACGCTACAATCCAGCTCCAAAGCCTCCTGAGTACCCCTCTCCCAGCACCGTCATCAACGTCGAGCACCTAGCGGGGCGGCGTAGCCGCTCTCTTGGCACAAAGGTTTTTTGGCTCATCAAGGTGTGGCACCGAACTCCCGCTTGAGCACGTTCATGCAGAAATACGTGATTCAGCAGTCATTTGGCACCCACTCGATTCTGCGATGAGCCTGTACTTCTCTATTGATATGATCGGACGGAAGCAGCGGGGGCAGTAATTGAACGCGCCGTACTGTATCACCTATTCCTGGAGGCGTTGTACCAAAGCGAGTACTCATCTGTATGAAGAGCATTGATCGGTCGAACGTGTTTGGTTTCGATTGTCTGTGTTATCCAACTAACCCGTTGAAAATCCCTCATCAGCGGACGATTTAAATCTGTTTCAACGATCCCCTCCCTCCTGAATTCGTCTACCGGGTGAATGACCGCTACAGCTTGAGTGTTCGGGTAGGAAAAGAGGGTCTGCACCAGAGTTGTAATATCAGAGACCAAAAGCCCGTTATCCTTACGTCTGTAAAAACTTGTCGGCTCAATATGAATTGGTTCGGCTAGTCCAGGCCACGTGGAGATATTCGGAAATTCATTTCCCAACGTTTGGCTAATATCCCTCAAGCTCCGCTGGAGGCCTGAGTTTCCACTACCGATGCAGAGGTCATGGATTGAACGACTACCATCCCTCGCGCTCGGAACACACAGCACATGAATCAGATGCTGCTCACGAGACACGCTTGAGCCCTCACGGAGAGGACTTGGCGGGGGCAGGATTAGGCCGTGTGACAACAGTGCCAGGTCGGCCGCGGGCCTCGCTACCACGTGGACGAGACTGCTCATACTCCACCCCCTTCTACCGGATAGAGCCAACGGCAGCTACCGCTAGCCACCCAGAATCATCTCCCTCACTGAACCGGTGAAGGGTTGGCAGAAAATACCGATTTTGTCTCAGGTATCCTTTATTGACGGGGATGAGCGAATACCCAAGCCCGTCGCTTGTGGGACTCCCGAGATCAAAGACCTCTCCTCCAAAGCGAATAGCATGAGGCGCTTGCGGCAGCTTGAAAAATGCAAACGATGGAGAGACTCCCATACCACTAGCGACAGCCATTTCGATTGATACATTCATGAGCGAGAGGTTTATCTTAGAGTGCCGTCGAGCTCCGTCAAATAGTTCAGCTAGTGCGGCATTGTTTTCATTAGAGAAAGAGACCCCGCGGCCGAAACTCACAGGCTCGACCATAGGGAACTCTCTGCAGAGAAATTCATTGCAGGCTGAATAGTCACCAAAGACCTCAGTGGGCTCCACAGGTCGAGGGAGGGAGAGTTTCGTCATGGGAGAATTCGCACGATTTAATAAATTTAAGATGTTGCTAACTAAACCCATACTCCACATCCCTCCCGCAGTAACAAGATCGATCACTCTTCCTCATTATCATCATCCAGCCCCTTCGTGAGCTCCTGAAAGAGCTCCTCCTCTATGGTTCGAAGTTCGGACTGCAACCGATCCTCAATTTTTCCGGTGATCCCCTCCCATGCAATCCTCCATGCTTGAATCGACTCAGCGAATCCCTGCTCCGAGGCTACCAATTTTTTGAGCTCCTCTGTTATGGCGGTAGCAGCCTCAGTCGTCAAAGATGGAACGGTCTGCAAGACATACTCCTGCACACTCGGTGGGAGCGGGCTCTTTGTCAGCCACGCTACCATCTCTTTCAAAGCTTCTCCACGTTCTCGTGCGTTCATGGTCACCTCAAACACATCTTCACCTAAAACAAAGGGGTGCCGCGACTTTTAAACAGAAACGAGCGACTCTTCTGGTCAAAAAACAACAGGTTTGCTTACGCGCTCGACCTCCCTCACACTTACTACAGGCTGAAAGCTGCGCCACGTTTCATCTCTCAGCCCTGGTCACTCGGTAGCACACCGTAGTGGTATTGAGAAGGACGATATTAAATCCACGGGAGGATAACCATGGCAACCGCGCAGATAGCTCTTCCTTGTAATCCCACCTCACCGACAGGCACAGCCTCAATCCCTGCACTGGCACGCGCCACACTCCCGAGCGTTTCGAGTTCGGTGGCCACCACGGCGGGGCTTTGCCTCCTTGACACGGCCGGCAGAGCCGTCGAGATTTCAGAGTACACAGTCGACACCATCTGTAACGCGGCTCGCACAACGATCACCTCCGGTGTCGGATTTGTGGTAGGCGTACTGCCTCTCCCCCACTTTGTCTATTCCGGCATCATGGGCGCAACCTCATGCGCGACAGGAGTAGCGGCCGCACTTGCAAAGTGTTCGACGAGAGTGCTGCTTGGGCCAGCCTACATGGCGGTCGCAGCGCGATCCGGCTTGGCGATTCAGCAAACCGTTGGGGATACCTTCGGGCCGGTTAGCTCTCAAGCCGATGTGCTCGCCCATTTAATCATGGACTCCGCTGGGGTCCCGAGTACCATTAAGGCCGACCTGCGCTCATACGTCGAGCTTCGCTCACGCCTCCATTCGTTACCGGAACATGAGAGAGGCTCTATCAACCATCAGATACTTCGACTTGAGATTTCGTTGGGAAGCTACCGCGACTTTCAGGACCTGAAGAGCGCGCTCGAAGGCCCGGCGGATTTTATGCTCCGCAATCGACAACGGATTGACGCTCTTGCGGTTGAGGCCGCGGAACGGGTACTTGCGCGGACGAGAGCATTCTATCGCGAGCGCGTTGGAAAGGCGGTAAGCGGTGAGGTAGCGCTTTGTTCAGCCGCCCCTGACTCACCTGAATACATTCAAGCCAGAAGAGCTCTGACTGAAAAGATCACAGCGAGACTCATGAGCGTTTTAACGGAGGAGGTGAGCGACGCTCAGGTTAGCGCCGCAATCAGGTCTGTTCGAGGAGATATGCTCAGTGCTTTTGGAACCTATCGCGCCACCTGGAGAGCCGCGATATCTTCGATCGTCGCGGTTAGCGCGGCGACCGGTGTGCTTCCAGAGGTTGGACGCGCGCTCTATGACTTCGTCCAACCAGTGGCGGGAGCGGCTGGCGAACTGCTTGAACATTGTTGTTCATGGGTGGGAGAACAGGCGGTGGCGTGCGCAAAATCCGGTTGCATGTATATTTGGGAGGCGTTTTGCACTCACTTTCCAGAGGCGGCGAAGGGCATCAAATATCTCTTTGCGCTTGCCCAAGCCGGCGGAGAGCTAGGATCGGAGGTCGTGGAGGCCGTGCAAAATGCGGGAGCATCGGTTAGTGAGTACGTAGAGAATACGGTTGCCGGGGCGGGGTCCCCTCAAGGCCCGGCCTCGTTCCGAATTCCTTCGCAA
>JALRCK010000049.1:0-2467 GCA_023262305.1 Deltaproteobacteria bacterium | reverse complement strand
GGGGGTAGAGTGGGCCCCAAGCTGTATTGGAAGCCCTCACCCGATGGCGAGCCCGGTAGAGCCTCCCTCCATACAAGACTTAATAGAAGGAAGGAATCCTTTACTCGAGCGCCCTCAGTTCGAAGTGGACCACGATGAGCTGCTCAGGGCACTCCAGAGGACCTAGGTCGGACGACCTAGGTGGTACGTATGACGGGACCTCATCACTATCAGCTTGCTGCAGCACTACCTTTTGCCACCGCAGGGGAGATCTGTTCCGGTTCCCTATCACCTGACACCGCGACACCTTCGGAATCTATCGTGTTGCAAGAGCGCCTCACAGCGATAGTAGCCTCGTGGGACCGTATCTATAATGGGAATGAGGTCCCACACGTAACGTTCGTTGTATCCCCTTCCCAAGCTGTGAGTGAGCCCGTTAAAATTGTTCGTGGTTCTGCAGAGCACGAGAGATCTCAACCTACGATATCGTGCACTCCCCGTTTTGCTAGACACGTCATCGCTAACGGCATCGTAGGTGACACTCTTCGGGGCGCTCTTGAAGTTGCGGAGCGTTCGATGTGGCTGCAGCAATCGGTAGGTGACCATGGCCTTTTCCGATTTCGAAATCTTCAAGAGCCGGACCGCGGCTTTGACATGATATCCCTCGAAAGCAAACGAGCGATTGACCGGTTCTTCACATGCTTGCCGATAGATAAGAAAGGCGATCTGCTTTATAGCGTTATCCTCAACCGTGAGAATACATTAACTGACCTCTTGAAGGCGCACTCCTCCGCCGCATTCTATAGAGAGCTGCGCACGTTGAACCCCGATAGGGAGGTACTCATCGACGAATATGGACGGCCCTCAGAGCTATCGGAGGTGTATTCGAATCTCCGTCATGCGGAGCGTGTACTAGATAGGCGCCTAAAAACGCTACGAGCGTCTTTCGGCGCGTTCATGAAAGATTGGATAGTGGAGGTCCTTGACCAGGCGTACGCTGAGGGTCCGTTACTATTTGTGCCCTCACGGGCAGGAGAGCCTGCCGTTAAACGGAAACCATTAGCTATCTTCTCGTCCGTGTATGCGTATGCGCACCTGGTACACAAAAATTGCTTGCGCCAACCGATCAGCCTCCAAGATCGTCTGGAGTATCTTTGTGACGTCGCGGGACTTGAGACGTCTTCATCACGAAAGCTACTTTTTTGTGAGAACACGGCGTCACCATGCGGGGTAGAAGCCTCGTCGATTGAATGTAGCCTGGGATACTCGCCCTACAGCCTCCTCGAAAAAATCAAGGTATCGCTGGGAGCTGAGGTGATCCAAAAACTGCTGCGCGCAACCTCGCTATCTGAGATCTCAGCGGAACTACGACTGATAGAGAGAGCGTTGAATAAGGCGATGTAGCGAGTTTATGCGAGAGTGACTGCATTTAACGCAGATATATCTATGACGGCACAAAGTGTAATTCCTTCATGTGGGCCCAAAAATGATGCTCTGAACGATTTGGTGTTGGTCTCGGACAAGACAATCAGAGCACTCCGCGATAACGAGGTGAATAGGAACCGCCTTTTTCATTTCTTTGACCACATTGTTGAAAGTGTCGCACATACTCCTCCGAGCTCCCTCATCATAGATGATTGCAGCGGTCGATGGCTCGGCCTCGCGGTCAGACAGGTCATTAGATTAAAATTGGGCTTTGATTTCAAAACGATCTTCTTTCGACATGGCGCCACACATCGTTTGCCAGACGGTAAAGTGGGGCGCCACGACGACGTATCGAATGCCGGTGATTCCCCCGTCATTATCTCGGATTGTTTCGAGCGTGGAACTGCTTTGATGCCTCTCAAATCCGCGCTGTCGAGCTGTGCGAACGTTCGAGTCGCGGTGCTTTCCTGCCTCACCCCTTACCATAGCAACCTACGCCGCTTGTTCGGCTCAGGTGTTATTGCGTGCGAACCAAACATCTCTCTGCTGAGGCTTATATATTCCAGACCATTATTGAATGGCGTATTTGTTAGAGGGTGTGTGCTGCCAGCCTTAGCGGCATATGACCAAGCATTTGAGGCCTCTCCTAAAGCGCGAAATTCCAGCGCTCTGGACACCGCAGTAGATATCCAAGTGCGAAAAGGTCGTGAACTACTGCGAGATCTTGTCGCTGAATACGTGACTCGAAGGTAAGCGCCCTTAACTAGCAGGGTGGTGAAAAAAGGTTGCGTCGTGAGCATTTTGAGAGTTTTGACGAAACGAGGCGGAGACGACGAAAAAACCGGGCCCGACTTCGCTTAAAGCTTCGTCGAGGCTTGGCGTATCAGGGCCTCGCCGTAGTGGCAACGAAGGCGGGGGCGTATCCACGACTCGACTGAGGCCTCGGCGTGAGCTCGGTCGAACGCTCGCCGAGGTCTGACATACATTGAGGATTTTTTCGGCGGCTCCAACGAAGTTGCAGTCAAACTATCGAAATGCGCAACAGGAAATCATGGTAGATCCT
>JALRCK010000499.1 GCA_023262305.1 Deltaproteobacteria bacterium | reverse complement strand
CAGCGAGCGCCTCAGCAAGCTCATTTCGTGGAGGTCGGAGCTTTCCTTGGCAAAAGCACGAGCTTTATGGCGGTTGAGATCTGCAACAGCGGAAAAGCGATCACCTTTGATGTTGTTGACACCTGGCAAGGATCCGCTGAGCACATGGCAGGAGGGGAGCACGAGGCAAAGGTGGTACTACAGGGTACCCTCTATGAAAATTTTAAGAGCAACATAAAGCCGGTCGAGCACCTCATCAATCCGATTCAATCTGCGAGTCTTGACGCTGTCCGCAGATATGAAGATGGCTCGTTGGATTTCGTTTTTCTCGATGCAAGTCATGAGTATAAGGATATTAAAGCCGACATATTGGCGTGGCGCCCCAAAGTCAAGCCGGGGGGATTTATCGGAGGTCACGATTACCAGGACCTCTTTCCCGGTGTGATACGGGCAGTTCGCGAAGAGTTTACCAAGTTTTCGGTCGCTGGTTTCACCTGGTTGACCAGGATTGATGACGGGAAGGGATGATAGGTGGGTGTTGAAGGGGCGGTTGGGTTCAGCAGCACGCGATATTTCAACACGACACGATACTCACGCATATTGGAGGGACCGCGTCCCCGCAGTCCGGTGCTGCATCAATCCAACAAGGTGCTCCGCAACCGAATGTACGCCTCGATAACAGTCGCCATCTCGGACCGCGAGGACGCGGTCCCTTCGTTCTTTCGTCTTCAGTTTAGTAGCGCCACGACCGTCTCTCCTCAAGTGCCGAGCTGTACACGACACTGCTTTTCATATCGATGATGAGAAGGATTAGGATAGGGAGGAGGAGGCGCTTTTGCTCGAATCGCTTCTTGATCTGCTTGGAGAAAGCTTACTCTACGGAGCTTCTAATCAGGATCGCGCCAGCCTTCACTCCCTTTATCCACGGGCATCGCACAACCTTGTGTGCCTCGCACTGGGTGAGGGGGTTGCCCACAAGGTCAGAGAAGCTCTCTATCTGAACCGGGAGCTCCTGCCCGTCGTGTGCAACAAATGTAAAGTCAGTCCCCTTGCTCTCAAAGTCTCTCAAGACCATAAGCCCCAAAAGCTCGCCACGCTCTACTGTGACGACCTCGGCTACGCAGTTCGAGTCGCGCAGGAGGCGGGTTTGTGGCTTCATCCGCGAGAACTGTTTGTCGGTTCGATTCCTCTTAAAGAATGGGGCTGATGTCGGCCGTGGCCACCATGAGCCTAGGGCAGGGTCGTTCGCGAGGGTAAGTCGGCACAGCTCCTCAATGCCCTTCGCCGCGCGCTCACCGTTCTGAAGATCGCGCAGGTCTATTCGGATTGAGTGCATTCCACCTGCGTCGAGGCGTGAGAGGGTGTCGAGGATGAAGTGGTCCTTGTTGAGGTACATGAAGGTGCCGTGCTCATTCTCGATAGTTGGGAAAGGTCGAGAAGCGGACTCCTCTGAAGCCGAATCGGCGTAGAGCCAGTGATCGTTTTGAGCCTCATCCTCATCGCTGAAGTTCGCCTGTAAGAGGTGGCGCTTGGAGTAGAACAAGAGGATCTTGCCGGCTCCCAAAACTTCACACTCACACGGGAGCTGCTGGCAGCACGCGATAAGCTTATCCTCCGGGAGTTGCGTGGAGAGGACCATGCGTTGCGGCTGAAGCTGCGCGACCCATCGCTTGAGGCCCGGCATGTTATGGTTTGAGTTCTCAACGATAAAATGCAGCCCGTGTGTCGGCGCGTTCGCACGAACCCACGCTGCGGCTCCCGGGCATTGCGTCCTGATAGCTGAGAAAAGCGAGAGGTCCATCTCTGCAACGAGCTTGCTGCGAGTTGTAAAATCGTCGTTCGTCATGAGGATGTCCCAGACGAGTACTGGCTTGAGCCCATGATTCGATGCCTGGCGAGCCAGCTCTTGCGCTTGAGCGATCGTGATGCGTCCCTCGCGGGCGAGCTCGCGCGACTCGATAAGAACCTCTTCGAGGTTGGGAGCCGCAGCGCAGGCGAGGATATCTTCAAGGGATGTTACGAACGTAGTGAATTTCATGCGCGTGCTGCCCTCACGATATTCAGTGGTTCAATGTGCGCAAGGTGCTCATCGAGTGGGACGCACACAACGCAATCCTGCCGTGGTGAATCGAGCCTTCGCCCCGCGAGGTCATAGACCTGTGTGGCGTGAACTTGGATCGGGTCCCCGGTAAAGGGCACGATCTCAATTCGTTGATCCTCTTGCATCGGGGCATAGAGACGGATGGCGGCAAATCGATCGCTCTTTTCAAGCACAACGCCCGTAAATTGGTGCGTGCC
>JALRCK010000498.1 GCA_023262305.1 Deltaproteobacteria bacterium | reverse complement strand
AAACGCCGCAAAAGCGAGGGTCTTAACAGTAGGATCAAACCGCCCTTTTCAGTACCTCAACAAGAACTTTAGCCGACTCGCCTCTGGGCTCTGCGAGTATCCGGTTGATATTGAGCAACTGAAAGATTGCGTGCCAAATGTCATCCTCGCCGACATCAGGGAGCCTGATGTCAAAAAATTTATCTCATGGGCTCGAGATTTACTGTTCAAACAAACGGGAGTGGAGGTGGAGATTAAGCATCTTCAGACCGATTCCCTTAAGGAGGTATATCAGACCATGCAAGAGGTGGGCGAGCTCATCGGAAAAAAAACGCTCGCCTCAAGCCTCGTGGAAGATATCCAGGAGCATGTAAAAATGTGGGCGCAGGATTACTCGTCACACTGCAAGGGCAAAAAAGTCCTTCTACTCTCTGAGATCGATCCCTTTGAATTTGAGTCAGGATGGGTGGACGACCTGATTCAACTCTTCGGGGCGGAGACCTTCTCAAAGATTCACTCCCATCACAGCGTCCCCGTCTCGTGGCAGGAGATCCTCAACGGTCGCCCTGATGTGATCGTGGTCGCACCGCACAATACATTCCTGACCCAGAGCGTCAAAAGACTCTCCTTCTTGGAGGACTTTAAGGGGTGGGAGGACATCCCTGCCGTTAAACGGGGTCAGGTATTTTTTGCCTCCGGAATGGACCTGTACCGACCTGGTCCGAAATTTCTGAAAGGAGTAGCAGCCTTCGTCGCAGCCATGGCCGGAATTAAAACCCCTATTCTTGAGGGACAAGAAAACTTTTTTCAAATCAAGCAGGTGGAGACGATCCGCCACGGAGGCTCCGTCAAACACTAGCAGTGACGACACTGCCGGAAAGACTCCTCAATGTCATTGGATCTAGGACCTCGAGCGCTTACTCCCACTCTGTGTGGAAGGCTCCAGACTTGTCAATTCGCTCATACGTGTGCGCACCAAAAAAATCTCGTTGCGCCTGCGTGAGGTTTTGCGGAAGGGAGGCCGTCCGGAAGCTGTCATAGTAGCCAAGCGACGCAGCGAACCCTAGCACAGGCACACCTCGCGAAACCGCAGAACCAACTACCTTCCTCAAGCTCGGAACACACCGAGTTACCTCTGCTTTCATGAAGGAATCAAGGAGTAAGTTTGTGGGCGCAGGACTCGACACAAATGCCCGCCGTATCTCGTCAAGGAACTTAGCCCTGATGATACATCCCCCCTTCCACATCGCTGCTATCTCGTGGAGCTTGAGATCCCAATTCCACTGCTTCGAAGCTGCTGCGATGAGAGCCATCCCCTGGGCATACGACATAATCTTGGATGCGTAGAGAGCATCGTGCACAGCTGTTATGAACTCATCACGATTGCCGGTGAAGTCCTCCACAGCTGGCCCCTTAAACTCCTTTGAGGCCTTCACGCGATCATCTTTCATGCTGCTCAAGGTACGCGCATCAACTGCTGACGAGATCGTAGGGATAGAGATTCCCAAATCGAGAGCGACCTGTGCGGTCCACATCCCCGTTCCCTTTTGACCAGCTTTATCGAGGATCTTGTCAACCAAATAACCGGCGGCATCTGGGTCCTTCTTCGCGAATATCTTCGCCGTAATCTCAATCAGGTATGAGGAGAGCACGCCGCCATTCCACTTCGTAAAGATCGTAGCTAATTCCTCTGGCTTACAGCCCACAACGCTGCGCAGAATGTCGTAAGCCTCTGCAATGAGCTGCATATCACCATACTCAATGCCGTTGTGAACCATTTTAACAAAGTGCCCCGCTCCATCTGGTCCAACGTAGTTGGTACACGGACCATCAGCTTGAGCAGCTATCTTCTCAAGAAGCGGCGCAACGATCTTCCACGCATCGCGAGGTCCACCCGGCATCAAGCTTGGACCCTTGAGCGCACCCTCCTCTCCGCCAGAGATGCCGATTCCCAGGAAATTAAGCCCCATCTCCTGCAACTTCTTTTCACGACGCACGGTATCTTTAAAGTAGGCGTTACCCCCATCGATGACGATGTCTCCCTTGTCCAGTAATGGTGCAAGTTGATCGATGACTGCATCGGTTCCGGCGCCCGCCTTGACCATGATGAAGATCTGGCGCGGAGCTTTCATGCTCTTCACGAACTCGGGTAGGGTGTACGAGGCAACAAATCCAGCCGGCTTCCCATCCTTTGAGCCGAACTTGGTCATAAACTCTTTGGTCACTTCCCCAGTACGATTATAAACGGCGACTGGGAATCCTCGGCTTTCAATGTTTCGAGCCAGATTAGAGCCCATTAC
>JALRCK010000497.1 GCA_023262305.1 Deltaproteobacteria bacterium | reverse complement strand
TCCCTTGATGAAGAGCTCGTACGTATCCCCCCCGTATTCAACATCTTTACTAAAGTAGAGGTTGAGCATGGTATAGCCATCCGTCGTGGTCTCATATTCAGCCACCTTATCTTGCTCAAACACCTGCTGGAGCTCAAGCCGAACACGGAAGAGATCTTCGTGATAGTAGTTTGCCCCCCATTTTAGACGGAGCGGAGGAATACGAGGCAGGTACTCCTTGGAATCCCTGTTTCGTGCCCACACGTAATCGGGTTGAAAATCAAAGGAGACCTCGCGAGCCACTGAATCATCAACGAAGTAGGCTACCTTTGATTCAAACCCCCAAAAATCAGCGGGCACATCCTCAAACACATACACTGGGAGATCATCCTCAGTCTGCCCCGTAGGATTGGCAGATATGTAATTCCAGAACCGATTGTAGAAGCCTCCTAGTGAGCCCTGAATAGCTCCTGCGGTTCGCCGAATAGCGATATCAGTGCCTAGTGAGCGCTCCTTTGGCAGATTAGGGTCGCCGATCTCATAGACACCAGTGGCGATATGCGGACCATCAGCGAAGAGCTCCTGCGGATTTGGAGCTCGTTGCGTGTGAGCCGTCGACCATGTGAAGGAATAGTCACGAGCAAAGTCCCATACGGCCCCGGCGGACTGGCTAAAGAGGTCAAAAACCTTTGTGATATCGTCTTCATCCGAATCCCCGACGAATCCATCGGAAACGGTGCGATTCCAGTCGTAGCGTGCCCCAGCCTGAAACGTCACATCCTCAAGGACCGGCAACTCTTCCAGAGCAAAGAGAGAGTACGTGTCTGTTGTACCCGGTGGCTGGAAAGCCTCCTCTCCCACCGCCTTGAATTGATTTCCCTGGAACTGAGCACCCCAGGTTCCTTTGGTTGAGAGGATCTCCCGATGTTTCATGTCGAGACGCGCATCGATTCCATTATTTTTAAAGTGGGTACCAGCCTCATCCCCCTCAAACTCAGTGTGGTTGTAATCTACCAACCCGGCGCGCACGGTGGCTGAATCGATCAACTCACCCGTGTCACGAATACCACCACGCAGATCAACTCGCCGTCGATGCGCGTTGACGCTTACATCCTCTTCGCCGTTAGGAACGCCGTAGATGGTTTTATAATCATTGTAGGAGGCTCCTGCGAACCCCTTGTCAAAGATGTATGACGCACCGCCCGTGAGCACATCAGTTTGCGTTTCACTCCATGGCACAAATCCCTTGGGCTCCGGATAATCGATCGGAGTGGATTCCCGCAGTGCTGCGGTTCGTGCATATCCAGGAATATCATAATCATCGGATTTAGACGCCAAGGCGTCGAAATGCACAGCAACGTTATCCACCGGCGCAGTGATGCTCATAAGCCCTGTGCGGGACCGACTGACACTCTCCCCTCGCGCCTCAACGGTTCCTACGAAGGGCGCATCCGGAAGCACCTCAGGGATACGATTGTCGAAAACATTCACAACGCCGCCCACCGCACTCGTTCCGTACAACAACGAGGCAGGTCCGCGGACCACCTCTACCTTGTCTACGAGAGCAGACTCGATCGTTACGGCATGATCGGGGCTGATTGAGGAGAGATCGTTCGTACCGACACTATTTTCCAGTACGCGGATTCGATCTCCTCCAAGCCCTCGAATTACGGGTCGCGCCGCTCCCGGACCGAATGAGCTTGAGGCGATGCCTGGCTCAGCAGCGAGGGTGTCACCAAGCTGATTAGCCGCTTTCATATCGAGTTCATCCCGAGAGAGTACGGTGACAGGCTGTGCTTGGTCAGAGAGGGTCTGACCTACCCCCGTTGATTGAACAACGATCTCCGAGAGAGAGTGCTCCCCTTCCGCCTCGGTTGTGCCGCTCAGGTCCTGCGCCCACGCGGTCGTCGCGCTGAGCCCACACAGAAGAGATATAACGATGCGTGAGATTGAATACCCTTGAGACATATGACCACCTGCTCCTAGCGAAGAGGAGCAGACCTTATCGCATGAGCCGCCTATGTGCAACTAGGTTGCGTTAAAGAGGATAACCCACCACATCACCCGTACCTTTTCAGTATAACCGCCTGTAATCTTGAGCTTATCCCCGCCCCGTTATCAAACCAGCCCCTTAGCCCCCGACGTTTAGCCCCACTTCCTTAAGAAAACCGATCGGAGAGTCGACCCCAATACTCGGAAGCGACTATTCAGTTACGCAGCGCACGCACTACTGACTATCGGGAGCAGGTGTATGAACAACCAGGAGAGTAATTCAGGGAAGAATATCCGCATCATGATCGTTGATGACTTT
>JALRCK010000496.1 GCA_023262305.1 Deltaproteobacteria bacterium | reverse complement strand
CAAGCAACGCTATGCTTCTTTAGTCAGCCCTATTGGTTATACTGGAGAAACTTGTGAGTATTTTGCCGTGTTAAAAATGAGCTGTAAGCTTAATGGGGCTGGTGTATCTCCGACACAAGTAGATTCCTTATATGCGCGGCGCTTTCTGCTTAGCCTCGCCTAAAATCGTGAAGATCATCAAGAAATATAAAGGATAGATATGCAACAAGAGTCGGTCCGCGGAAAACCTCAGATGCCACGCTAAATTGTATGGAGTGAGCCAGTATACGCCGACATAACCGAGCAACTGAACAAACAGAGGCACTATCAGTACAAGCGCCGTTCTTGCGCTCACTAAACCCTTAAGAATTAAGAGGATGGTTAGGATCGAGAACAGGAACGGTGCGGCTCCCCATCTCTCAAAATCAAAAATCAAGTCCACGAATACTTTCACAACGGTCTCCACCCGACCGTAGTCCAATAGCTTGCTCGTGATAACTTCGAGTGTCAGCGAATCTGAGGTGAACAAGCTGTTTTCGAAGTCTGAAAACCGATTGAGCCACTGTCTACTAGCTGTGAAGCACAAGATCGCCGTCGCGATGGCCCATAAGAGGGGTCTCTCTCGCGTGCGAACGAACAGCACCACCGCGAATACACAATACGACAGCATCCACAAACAGCCTTCGTTTTTGACCAGACAGGCGGTGCCGGCGCACACAGCGGAAAGCAGGACGCTTCCCACCATTACTCTTCCCCTCGTATAAAAGTAGAATAGGGGGAAAGTAGCTTGCAGAATCCACAATCCGAGGAGTAGATCGGAGTACTGCCAGCTGGCGTGAATGGTGAACCATCTACTCAACATAACGGAGCTAACCGCAACTAGTCCGAGAAACTGATTGCTGATGACAGTCACAAAGACAAACAGTGAAGTTAGGAGCGCCGCGAGTATTACATTTTGCGCGAGAAGCGCGTGCACCTGCGAGATATCGCCCATATAGAGCCAAGAATGAGCCACAAAAAAAGGTAGCATGAGCGGATACGCGAGATGGGACGACATCATCGCGGGCGAGAAAAGAACCTTCCAGTCTTTACCTCCTAGAAATAAAAACTTCGCCTTCATGTTCCATATAGCCACCGCATCCCATTCGCCCTCCGGCAGATTGACGAGTGAATACTTAAAGAAAAACAGCTCATATCCCACAAGAAATACGAGAAATATCCAAAAACAAACGTTGCTTCTCACGGCGACACAAAGGTCGGCTCCTTTCAAAAGGGAAACTCGAACTTTCGTCGCAGCTATCCTCACAATTGCCACGACACACATGAAGACGAAAAGCGCCAGCTCGACGCGCGAAACTGTCCTGTATGTGGCACCACCCGCGACGGAGTCACAAAGGAACATGATCAAATAAATCAGAAGAAAAGACGCCCACAAAGAGTAAACAGCGAGGAGCAATCCTCGCCACGATCGTCCTGGGATCTCCCCGAATACCCCAGATGCCGTGAGAATGCCAGCGCACGTAAGAACCGGCATTGTCAGTGCAGCTAGAAAATCGACAACGATCATACTAAGGCCACCACTAAGAAAGTTCTTTCAGAATTCGAAATAAACGGAGCGTTAGGTTCTGATAACCAGTGTCTCGCTCATGAACAAGCTGACACTCAAATTTCTCACCGCACGCGTCAGCATCCGCTTTCAAGGGTCGCGCGGTCGAAGATACCAGCAAGATATAATTCGACCTTGAAAAGTTCGAGAGATCGTAATTCAAGACTAGCGGGGCCATGGCATATTGAATACGAAATGAAAGATACATATCGGTGGCCGAACTGACAGCGAGCACCTCCTGGGATGTGCCTACCTTCTGATAGGCTTCGTACCCAAATTGATCGAGGCCCGTTTTTACGTTGGAGTCATTCAGGTAACGAGACACGCCCCCTTTGAAAAAGAAATTGTAGTTTTTCGCTGTTTGAATGACTGTCTGCCCCAAGACATAAGACGAAAACACCAACAACAGACACTTCCGCGTAAAGAGCCCCATGATAAAAAATCAATTTTGTCTCACCATAATGCGACGCGGAATAATGCGCCTCGTTCACTCCTGAACAAGGCAACCCCGGCGACAATCTATCGCCTCTAGTGTCAAATCCACTTGTGCCCTGAATACACCAAACCTGCCGGGGTTGCAGCACATTTCTTTATTCAGCAACTACTTATTAAGACGGCAATTAAACATCTACCGTTTTGCGTCAGCCTAAGAGGAATCTACTTGTGTCGAAGATACACGAGCCCCATTGAGCTTACAGCCCATTTTGACACGGCAAAATACTCACA
>JALRCK010000495.1 GCA_023262305.1 Deltaproteobacteria bacterium | reverse complement strand
TCGCTGGGTGGCTTGATCTTGTGGGTTACTAGCCCGCTTGTGAAGGTCAACAAGGTTTAGGGAGCATCACCGTGCCGAGTGGATGTCGAAAGACATCCACTCTTTTTTATTTTTTGTAACGAGTTCCGGCGGTATCAAGGTGCTCACCACAGTGCCAAACGAGGATGCGCTTTTTATCCTCATCGACTGCAAAGTGAATTCGAAGAGCGTCTTTAGCTTTGTTGCCCACTTTGAGGTGAGCCGAGAAATCGTACGCTCTTCCGTCTACGGTGATGCGGCGTTGTCGCATGAGATTGCTATCTCTGTTGGTCATTGCAGACTCGTTGACCGAATAGTCTATTCCGGTGCGTGCACTAAACTGAGCTGGAATGCGGTGTACCTTTCTCTCTTCGTCAACAACATCTGCATCGTCGAAGTGAAGGGGCCACAGAACCTCATGCAACGCAACGAGGCACTCCCATGTGTCGTGAAGTCTGCTGAGAGGGATCTCATGTGAGGAGGCAAGCGCCGTATCGAGGATAATGACGCGGGGCGCGAGCTGCTTTTGGAGAATTTCAACTACCTCGTGAGGCTCGTTGGGGAGCTTTGAGGGAATCGCAAGGACCTTTCGGCTTGTGTCTGCTTCGTTCTTACTCGCCAGCAGTTGCTGGTACACAGCGCATTCTCTTTCGGCTTTAAAGCGCGATTCCCGCGCCTCTTCAAGCTCCGCTTGCAGACCGTTGATTTGAGTTGCGGCTGCATCGAGAAGCTCTTGGGCAACTGCTCGTTCCTCCTCGGCTTGGATGTACTTTGTGCGAAGTGAGGGGATCTCGTTTGATTCCTCCTGTCGTTTAGTGACTTCATGTTGAAGCGCGACAACGAGGTTCCTGAGATTGTCTCGCTCGGTTTCGATTGCTACGCCTTGCTCAGGAGCGATAGCGACTTTGACCCTTTCTTGGAGTTCATTCCAACGAGCTGTCTCGATGCTTCGAGCGATGACTCTCTGAACACCGTCGAAGGTGAAAACCTCACTCTTTGCGTCCAACGAGGCTCGGAGGGTATGGCGTAATCCCTCCTGAATCCAACGTGGAACCTCGGGACCTTGGGAGTGATGAAAGTATCGATGCCGTGTGTAGTCACCGCTGTGAGATGTAGAGATGTTCGGCTGAAACACTCGAACGCCGCCATGTTGAAGACCCGCCACGAATCTGTATCCATGGGGACCAAGTTTTTCGGCGAGAGTGGAAAGGAATGGACCGTCCACTCGTAACGGAGAGCTTGGAACAACCACTGTGCCGCAGCCAAAGCACGCCCTTGTGAGTGCATAAGGATCCCATGCGAACTGATATCCTTCAGGATTGTGCTTCAGGTTCATGAGCACAATCGGATTGAGTCGTTGTGAGTGGAGGAGGAGCTGCGCGAAGAGTTCTCCCTGCTGTTGAGTGTCGTGCACCTGAAGCGGGGTCTCAACGGATTTCACGATGTCATAGAAACAGCGAACGCCAGAGGACCGAACGATGTCATGCACAAGTGTTGGAGTGCTCGGTGCGGGAGCGGCTGGAGGCTCTCCGATAAACCCGGTCCGCAATCCATGGTAGACCCCGATGTAGAGCTTGACTTGGCTGTTGGGAAGCTCCCTTATGACGATCTCGGTGCGCCATCTCCGTTCTGTGAGGTGCCGATCCGTATGCTCAAGGGCTAGGGCGTGGATGGGTGTCTCACCCTTCTCGGGATGACAAGGACGATGGAACAACGTTGAGAGGTGGATGTCACCGTTTCGTGAGGTGCCCGACTCCTGCAGTTTTAACGGATCGATGGATAGACGAGCCTGGGGAGGGAAGAAACGTCCGAGCCATTGGCTGACATGTCCGAACGTCATCGCAAGGGCGCTTGTTTGAGCCTCGCTATATGACGCGATGTTGAGTGACCCGAGGAAGTGACAATGGGAGCTCTGAGAGGGGATTAAAGAGGGGACTGGCTGCGGGTCTCCAAGAGGAGGAACAACAGGAAGCCGTGGCACTGAGGCGCTGTCACTCTGTGATGGTTCTGGAGAGCGCGGGGGGCGTGCTGGTTCCATATCTCCTTCCTGGGGTCCAAAAGTACCAGCATAACTGGAGCCTCAACTCAAAACAAATGCCCCGATTCTTAAGGCAACCGTTTCGGACTCTAAGGAGACCTAACCTATTGGTAGGGGTGGCGCAACCGAGCGATTCTATCATCCTGGGGAGGCCTCGACTGCTCAACGGGCTTGATAAAGCGTTTCGAGGGCGCTGTCACCCGGCGTGCATCCCTGCGCAGTGATTCGGCATGGCCACCGCAGAAAATATTGCTGTGAC
>JALRCK010000494.1 GCA_023262305.1 Deltaproteobacteria bacterium | reverse complement strand
CTCTATTCATGGAGATGTGAGAAACCGACCGTGGCGCGTTGAGGTAGCGAGTTCCGATGCAACCATCCTTCAATTTCGCTCCAAGGATTTCTCTGACATCAACTACCCCTTTGCTTTCTCCGTTACTCAATCGTTCCGCACCGCCAAGGGGGCTCTTCTTGTCGAATGTTCAATAAAGAATGATGATGAGATGCCGTTCCCTGTTGGGTGCGGATACCACCCCTACTTTATGAGAGCGCTCGGCAACCACGCCGAGAACGTTCAGCTCCGTTTTTTCACTCACGGCGCCTATCCCTATTCGGGGGAAACACCACTTCCTGAGCGGATGTCGACCCCGCTCACACCTGCACAAGACTTCTCAATACTAAGGGATCTCGATGTTAACCTCGACACATGCTTCGCTGGCTGGAACGGTGAGGCAGAGATGGTGTGGCCTCAGAGCAACGTACGTGTAGTGATGCACGCAAGTGCAAACATGTCTCACCTTGTACTCTTCTCGCCTCCCGGAAAACCATTCTTTGCCCTAGAGCCCCAGAGCATGATGACCGACGGATTCAACTTTCTAGCCCGAGGGGAGCGTGCCACGGGTGCTGCGATTATCGCACCTGGCGAAACGCTCTCAACGTGGTTCTCCCTGACCGTAGAGCAGCCCCCGCTGTAGGGACCGGAGGCTCCTTGACCAACGCCACTTTTGCCGGACGCTCTAGTGACATTTCAACACCTTGTGTTTCATGTATTGGCCACGGTGCGCTGCGGGTCCGCGCTCATGCCCGAGCACCAGAAATAGATTTTGCTTAACCCAGCAAGTGCCCGTAGAGTTGCCTCGGGAGATTCCCACGGTTTTTATTGGTGTTAAGCGGAGGTTGAGTCATGGCAGACCCAGGTCCTCGTAAGGATAAGTTCCAACGGCAACTCCAGCGAGAGCTCAAGACCGAACTCTCAAGGTTCAACGACATGGAGCGGATGGTCGCATCCATGTGGTTCCAGTTGGAAGACGAGTATCTCTTCGATGTCGAAGAGATCGGGGCGATGCTACGGCGCCCACCCGAAGAGATCCGGTTCGTCATTGAAAAAATTACGAACCATCTCGAACAACGGGAGTTGCTCCACGCACTCCCAAAGGGCTGGAGACGCAAACCGTAAGGTTTTTTTCAACCGACGCGGGCGAGCTCATCTCTCCGCGTCGGTTACTCCCACCCTTTTCCGCAGCAAGCTTACTTTACAGTAAATGTCACCGGCGAGGATCGCTTACTAGTAGCGAACAGTTTACCGTTTGGAGCCCTTACTTTGGCGGTAACGGTAGCAACATAGGTTCCGGGGCCAAGGCGTGCAGTCACCCGTCGATTACGTGTCTCAGCTCGAAATCGGGTAGGAAGCGCCGCAAGCTCAACGTCCGTAGCAGCCGAGACCTTCGAGCGAACAACCGAGATATCGTAAGAGACCTTGAGCGAAGCGATAGCGCTTCCAAGATTTGTAACCCTCTTTCCGAGAAACCTCTCCAAGCGCTTTTTGAGCGTCGCTCGTTGCGCCTCGTCTATCGGCACACCAAGCTTCACGGGAGACACGGTGAGGATAACTTTTGAACCTTTCGGAACCGGTGTTGATTCGAACTCCGGGGCCCTTGGATTCAAGGGCGTCGTAAGAGAGGCGTCCGGCACACAGTTTTTCTCTGACCGACACGCATCGGGAGGCGCCTGCCCAGATGCGGGCGTGGGTGTTGGTGTCGGTGTGGGTGTGGGCTCCGCACAGGTTCGGATCTCAACAGGTGTGGAGTGATTATCAACACCCCCCGTACCAAGTCGTCCCTGCCACCCGTACCCCCAACACTTGATCGTGCACGTCCCGATCCATGCGCAGGAGTGAAAAGCCCCCGCGGAGAGGGCAACCACCTCGGTCAATCCAGAGACATTCACAGGTAGGGTCTGCTGGGTCTCAGCGCCGTTACCGAGGGTGCCAAAGTTTCCAGTTCCCCAACACTGCGCCTGACCACTCGATGACAGCACCGCGCAGGCGAATTTGTCGGTATCCCCGGAGCCTCCAGCCGCATCAACGATAGAGGCATTGAGGGGCGAGCTCCCAACAGAAACGGGAATGAGGCTATCCGTGGTGCTGCCATTTCCCAAACTTCCAGAACCGTTTGCTCCCCAGCATCGAACCTCCCCACTGCTGAGACGCGCGCAGGTAAATCTATCGCCTGCACTAACCTCAACGGCCGTATTGATTCCGGAAACCACAACGGCAGTGGAGCTTGATAGTGTCGAGTTATTACCGAGAGCTCCGTAGATATTCTCCCCGAAACACATAACCTCACTCGTGGAAGCTCGAACGAA
>JALRCK010000493.1 GCA_023262305.1 Deltaproteobacteria bacterium | reverse complement strand
CTTGAGGTGGTGCAGGATTCGCCCACCACTTAACATCCCACTTGCAGAGATCAGGATCATCGGCTCCTCGATAGAGTTGAGCTTGATCGATTCCTCTTTATCTCTGATGAAATACATCTTTGGCATGGTGAAGGGCTGAGACCCTCGCTCAAGAAGCTGCCGGGAGTGCTCGTCATACTCGTTCGTGTGGTGCCGGTATATAGCCGTAGCGTCGGAAGCCATAGGGCTATCAATGATGACAGGGATGTCGGGAATCCTCTCCTCAGCCTTCAACTCGCGTAGGTAGAAGAGAAGCGTTTGAGTGCGCCCGACCGCAAAGCTCGGCACAATAACTGCACCACGCCGTCTTGATGTCCGATTTATAATCTCCACTAGCGCGTCTTTTATTCCATCACCGTTGTGGAGACGATCCCCGTAGGTCGACTCGATCAGAAGGAGATCTCCCATCTCAACCGGTTGCGGGTCAACAAGGATGGGCTCATTGAAGCGTCCCACGTCACCCGAGAACACGATCTTCTTTCCGCCCACGTGCAGTGTTATCGAGCATGCCCCAAGGATATGTCCCATGAGAGACCACTCTGCGGCGATCCCAGGAGCTACCGGAACGCTCTGCTTGAGGGGGATCGGTCTGAGGAGACCGACCGCTTCCTGTGCATCAACCTCCGTGTAGAGAGGCTCGGGCGGATGGTGTCGCGACTTCTTATGCTTGATTCGAAAAGCAGCCTCCTCCTCTTGCAAACGCCCACTGTCAAGGAGGAGGAGCTTGGCAAGGTCTGCGGTCGCTGGAGAGCATAAAACAGGCGCTTTCAGCCCAAGCTTGACGTACCGAGGCAACATCCCAACATGATCAACATGGGCGTGCGTGAGCAGAACAGCGGAGATCGAGGAAGGGTCAAAGTGGGGAGGAAGCCAGTTACGCTCGCGCCAGACCCGTTCTCCCTGAAATATTCCGCAATCGACCAAGATTCGGGTTGAGCCGTAAGACACAAGGTACGTTGAGCCCGTTACGGTGCCTGCTGCCCCCAGAAACGTCACCTGAACACTCATCTCTCCCCCTGCAACCAGACTCGTCAATTTTCTAGCATACATGCGCCATCGCCGCATGAGCAAACTACTCCCGAAGCGACTAAATGGCGACTGGACAAGCCGATGCGAGAGCTGCGATTCTGCTCTGCGGTATGTACCGCATTTACATCTGAGTCCCCTATGTCCACAAAAAGCTCGAAAACTCCCCCTGCAAAAAAATACAAACCAACTGTCATCACCAAAAAGTCCCTCAACTTTCTGGAGCGGTACATCAACAACCCTTCTCCCACAGGATTTGAGGCGAGCGGTCAAAAATTGTGGCTCTCATACATCAAACCCTTCGTTGATGCGGTCGAAGTCGATACCTACGGCACCGCATATGGAGTCATTAATCCGAAGGCACCGTTCAAAGTCGTGATTGAAGCGCATGCCGACGAGATCTCGTGGTTCGTTGCCTATATCACCGAGGCCGGTCTCATCCATGTGAGGCGCAACGGCGGCAGCGATCACCAGATAGCCCCTTCAAAGCGTGTTGATATCCACACCAAAAAGGGCACGGTGAAGGCACTCTTCGGGTGGCCGGCGATTCACACCCGTTCAGACGGCAAAGAGGAGGCTCCAAGCCTTAAGAACATCTTTCTTGATGTCGGAGCAAAATCCAAGAAAGAGGTCGAGGAGATGGGTATTCACGTTGGATGCGTCATCACCTATGAGGATCAATTTATGGTCCTCAATGATAGGTACTATGTCGGGCGCGCACTCGATAACCGTATTGGTGGATTTATGATTGCAGAGGTTGCAAGGCTTCTAAAGGAGAATAGAAAAAAACTCCCCTACGGTCTCTACATCGTTAACAGTGTGCAAGAAGAGGTGGGGTTACGAGGAGCTGAGATGATCGCCCACACGATCAAGCCTAACGCAGCTATAATCACCGATGTTTGCCACGACACCTCAACTCCGATGATTAACAAGATCGTTGAAGGCGACACCAAGTGTGGCGCCGGTCCTGTCCTCACCTATGGCCCAGCCGTGCACAACAAACTGCTCGACTTCATCATCGACGCAGCCACGAAGCACAAAATCGAGTTTCAGCGCGATTCTGTGTCACGTGCGACCGGCACAGACACAGATGCGTTCGCCTACTCAAATGGCGGCATCCCATCGGCGCTGATCTCCCTTCCCTTGCGCTACATGCATACGACCGTAGAGATGGCGGAGATTAGGGATGTTGAGGGGGTCATTAAGCTCATGTACCAGACACTCCTCTCTCTCACCCCTAAGTTTAACTTTAAGTACCTGTAAACTCTCTCCCAACGTC
>JALRCK010000492.1 GCA_023262305.1 Deltaproteobacteria bacterium | reverse complement strand
CTAGATACACGGAGGATCTTCCAGCGCATGCGAGTCGTTCACCGCCACCAAAGTGAGCAGATGAATCTTGAGTTGTCGGTATCCGACGACAAGCTCAAGCTGTTTGCAAAGGTCGTCGCGCTACCTCGGAGTAGTGAGATAAGTGAGAACGCAATATTGACCGAGATTCTCAAGGTCACACCTGAAAGTCTTATCGAGCTAGACGTGGTTAGAGACATCCAAGCACAACTACGGGAGGGGAAAGGTTGTGAGGGGCGCCGAGTTGCCAAGGGAGACGCCCCTGTACTCGGACGGGATGGCAAGATCGTATGGCTCGTGCGGTGCTTTCGACAGGGGGCGTCAGTTGATTCAGGTCGCGAGCTCGCGGACTTTTACAATCTAGGACTCTTCGAAAACATCGAGGCCGGTAGAGAGGTAGCGAGAGTGTACAAGCCAACTGGGGGACAAGCTGGCATGGATGTGTTCGGCAGTCCGATCGCCTCCAAGGTCGGTAAGGCTGTGAGCGCGCGCTTCGATAAGAGCTTGGAGTTTAAACCAAATGAAAATCGTGAGGATTATCAAACGCTCCTTGCCGCTGTGAGTGGGTATGCTCACGATGAATCCGGTAAGGTTTCCATTCGCAACACACTCCATATCTCCGGCAATCTAGACTACGAGATGGGGCATATCGATTTCATCGGAACCGTGAAGGTCGGTGGAGATGTTCAGAAAGGATTTCACATCAGGGCTCGTGGAGATATTGAGATTACCGGGTCTGTTCTTGGCGAGAATCAGCTTACCAGCGAGGGATCGATCGCTATTCGAGGATTCCATCAGGGAGGAGACGGGTCACTTGTGAGAGCTCGGAGCAATTACTCCGTATCCATCGCCCAAAATGTAACAGCGGACGTTGGGGGATCTGTAACGATTGAGAAGGAGGCCCGTGACTGCTCGTTTCGCGCCTCGGTCGCTGTCGTTGCGCCCCAGGCTTCTGTGATAGGTGGCACCATCTGGTGCGTGAAAGGATTTGAGGGGCGGATTCTTGGGAATATTGCTGGGGTTCGCACCACTGTTGAGCTGCGAAATGAGCTTGAGGTGACTCCTGAGTATCGTAGAGTTGAGGAGAGCCTCAAAAAGCATGAGGTTGCATTAGCCGCTCTCGAGCTCCACATAGGACCCTACCTCCAAAATCGCAAGCGAGTGCCGCTGCTCGCCGCAAAATTCAAAATGAAGATATCTGAGCTGCTGAACAAGTATGATGCAGTTCAAGCGTCAATGACCAAGCTCCAGGATGCGCTCAAACGCATGCGAGAGTCCAAGCCAATGGAGCAATCGTCGCGAGTGAATGTACTTGGTATGGCGCATGCCGGCGTGGTGTTGAACACCTCTTCGGCAACTCTTGAATTACATGAGGATAGAAAGGGCCCAGTCAGCTTCAAGCCGCCGGCTGTTGAGGGTGATTGGGCAATTGTGGAGTATCAACCGTTGCAAAAGGGATAGCTATGGACCAAAAAACGCTCTTGTCGACATTACACTCAGCGACTGCGCGAGGGGTGCAGCTCATCCCCCCGAATATTTTAAGCTGTAGCATCGGATCGATTGGACTCAAAGATCCGTTCGTTGTTCGTCCCGACAACACCCTGCAGGAATGCCTTGAGGTCATGCAACGATATCGCGTCGGCAGCGTCCTCATTACCGACGCGGACAGCAAGCTCGTCGGAATCCTGACCGAACGAGACTTTCTTCTCAAAATCTATGGCAAAGTGAAGGATCTTACGGCAGCGAAAGTTGGGGACTATATGACAAAAGATCCCGTGCGGGAGAAGCCGGAGGCATCGCTCGCGTTCGCGCTGAGCGTCATGTCACACGGAGGGTTCCGTCACGTTCCGATAGTGGATCAGGATGATGTACCGATCGGGATGGTGTCGGTAAAGGATGTTGTAGATTTCTTCGTAAAGACCATGCTCGATGGGATCTTTGATTCGGTTGATACTGAGTTGTGAGGAGAGAGGGAGCAATTGCGGGCTCTGAGATATGGGGCATCCTTGATGTGAATTGATTAAAGAACTGAGCGGTGTGGAGCACGGCAGCTCGTTCTCTCCAGTTCTCCTCTCACAGCCCATGTATAAAAAAAAACGGCTCGAGTTTCCCCGAGCCGTCTTTGTGTTTTAAGAGACCGTTCCGTTAGCTTACCCAGATCTTCGCCAGAACTGGCGCGATGAGGAGAGCCAAAATCGAAACCATCTTGATCAAGATATTGAGGGATGGTCCTGATGTGTCCTTGAACGGGTCACCTACAGTGTCACCGACTACAGCCGCCTTGTGAGCGTCTGAGCCCTTCTTCTCACCCTCTACGAGACCTTGCTCGAT
>JALRCK010000491.1 GCA_023262305.1 Deltaproteobacteria bacterium | reverse complement strand
GATTCAGAGCATGCAGGACCCGCGGGATACAAAAAAAACAGATACCTCACCCCTGCAGGACGAAACCGGCTCGTGGAGCGCGCCTCTCGCCATGTCGCACCCTCTCATTACATCGCTCCCGTCTCGTAAAGAGTTAGACGACAAATCTCTCACAACGGACCAGCTCACAGAGATTTTAAAGAGCGTGATCGCAGAGGGCATCTTGGAGCCCAATCCCTATCGGTGGCGATTAGCGCTACTCCTTGGAAACTTTCAAAATGTGCATGGCGAGGCGATATCCGGCAAGCAACTCCTTGACGCCCTCACTGAGCGCTCGTTTCGAGATGAGAACCCACGATCCAGGGTGACTCTTGAAAAAATAAATCAAAAAGATGGGTTCTCGTTGTGTCATGTATACGACACCTTTCTGGAGAAGCACTTTGGGGTTTGCCCCATTTCCTTGACCCTGGATAGCGAGCCACGTGTCACCTGGACTCCATCAGCGACCTTTGACATTGAGCACCTCGACAATAACGACCCCCAGCGGTTGCAACTCATCGCCGAGTTCCTGTGTGATGAAATCTTTCACGGGGATGTGTTCGTCGTCAGCAAAGACGACTTCCTCAAGGTTGTCATTCTCCTATCGCCATCTCCAGACTCCGCGAGTGAAGCGAAGGAGATATCTGGAAAAGAGCTCCTTGAGGCTCTTTCGAGCGCGAGATTCGAGCGAGACCATCCCGGCGCTCCTCCGCCACCAAATGTGTTACGCATGAATGGATATACCCTTGATGACTCATTGCTCGAGGCGAAAGCGGCGATTATTCGTGCTCGAAAGCCAGACGCGGAGTCTCGATTGGAGGTGTCTGTATCGCCACTCACGCCGGTCGTGAACGCGACTGACCCCGTGTTATTTGAGGAGCCGCTGAAACAGGTCTTTGAACTCAAGTTTCAGGGGCACGAGCGAGAGGTCTCCTACCGTCATCTCATGCCGCTGATGCTCACCGGTTCCGATGGTGTGAAGGTTTCCGCCCAACAGCTCCTTGCTCAGTATGCGATGGCGCGCTATATGCGCGATCATCCCGATGAGCCGTTGAATCTCTCAGAAATTCTTGAACATTCGGAATACAAGCTGGACAAAACCCTCTCGTACTTTAAAGAGGAGGTTCTTAAGCTCACGTCAGCCCAACGATATCCGAAATCGTTCACGTCGTTCAGTGATAATGAGATTCAAGAGTTTGTTCAAACCCAGAACCTTGGGGGAATTATTCGGCCGCTCGGCTTACATCCCGCTCTTCTAGTAGAGGGACTCACATTATTATCCCCGAACGCGTTTGAAGGGCGTGAGATAACTGAGTTCGTCACCCGCTACATCGGACTGCAGGTGCAATCTGAAGGGCGGTTCAATCACGATCTCGAGCGAAACGAGCCAGACCGGTTCGCCTACATTCGCGCACTCCTAGCGGCTCTCGAACAGCATCAGCGGATTGAGGACATTGAAGCTCGGTTTGATCAACATCTTCGTTTGTACATCCGCACTCTCCGGCCCGCCTTCGAGTATTTTGGTGATTCGATTGTTGAGGACCTCTTCTCCGAGGCGGAAAAGCCGACACATCACTCCCGAGAGGACGCTCGGAAGTTGTTCGAAAACCTTCACCGGCAAGCGGGTGAGTATTTTAAAGGCGTGAGCACCTTTGCGCTGCACCATACGAAGACGCCGCCTTTTCGATACCAACAAGAGGGGGCACGCTTTCTTGCGACCCGACAGGCGGCAATTCTCGCCGACGATGTCGGACTCGGAAAGACCTACCAGGCCGCGGCCGCTGCGCTCGCGATACGTGCGCGCCGAATTCTGTGGGTGACGACGGCGCCGGCCAAGGATGTTGTACGCCGAGAGCTGCTTGAGCATTTCGACCTCTCGCAATCCGATGTCGCAGTACTCAATGAGAACAAGCGGGCTCGATCGCAGCAGATTCAAGAGCTTCAAGACGAAAGATTCGTGATCACTAACTACGAAACTATCGTAGCTTTGCATCATCGTAGTTGCCACGAGTTCGAAAGGATTACAGCGGGTCTTGACGTCCTTATCCTTGATGAGGGGCAGCTCGCGGATAACAGGGACTCGTTTCGTAGTCAAGCATTGAGACTCATTCAGGCGCAACATAAGTGGGTTCTGAGTGCCACACCGTATCAGAATCGACTCGATAATTTGTGGACCATAGTAAATCTGTTAGCGCCTGAGGAGTTCCCCGATCAGGGACAGTTTAGAGATACCTATACCGCGTCGAGCGATGCTCTCATGATGCTTCACTACCGTCTTGCTGAGATAATGCTTCGTCGGACCAAAGAGGAGATGATCGCTCGCTTCGAGGACC
>JALRCK010000490.1 GCA_023262305.1 Deltaproteobacteria bacterium | reverse complement strand
CACAAACATGGCGCTCGTATGGAGCGATATTCAGCGTTGTATGGGTTAGATTATTCAATCATTCGGAATGTAATTTCATCGAGGTCGTTCAACCTTACCGTTATGGAGGGGCGGGCTATGACCGCCCGTACGGATCGCCTCCCTCGATGAAGAATGTAATTTCATCGAGGTCGTTCAACCTTACGGGCGGTCGTAGCTCGCCCCTCCACGCCCGTGAAGCTGAAGCACCATGATGAAACGACGTGGCGATTGATAAGGCTCCAGGGTATGAGCTACGGCGGTCCCGGCATGAAGAAAAATTAAGTGCTCACCCGCTCAGCTACTACCGCACAAGCGCGATCGTATCTTTGATGATATCACTCGCTGTCGAGATGACCTTGGAATTGGCAGCGTAGGCTCTTTGTAAAATAACGAGATCGACGAACTGCCCCGCTAGGTCAACATTTGAATACTCAAGGGACTGGGATAACAGCTTGCTTCGAGCGCCAGTTCCAGCCAAGCCCGCAGTCACGGTTCCCGCTTCCTGAGTGGCAGCATACGTTGAAGTCCCGCTTCGAACGAGTCCGTCTTCATTCGTGACGGTGGCTACGGAGACACTGCCAATTTTAGCGCTGAGTCCATTGGTCAACCGAGCAGAGATCACACCTTGAGCGTTTATCTCGTAGCCCGTTATCTCGCCCACTCCTACGCCGTTCTGAGTAAAGTTCGTTACCAGTGTAGAGCCTGAGAACTGAGAAAACGCACCGAGATCTGCAGCAATAGTCGATGGCGTCGCCCCATTCCCCCAGTTGGCGTTCATAGTCAGAACTGATGTAGCAAGCGACTCGGGCGTAAGCCGACCATCACTTCCGAAGGTGAGTGCAGCTTGTCCCAACGCTACCGGCTGATCAGCCGCCTGACCTACATCAGCACCATTCGCAAATGCTTGCACGGTCCAGGAATTCACTCCATTTCGATAGTACGCGAACACCACCTCATGACGCTGCCCCAGCGAATCGTACACTGAAACGATATTCGTGTGTGCTGCTGTAGAGTTGATCTCTTGAAAGGAGATCGGATTTGCAAGTGGCGTGCTTGTCGGCGCAGCACTATTGAGGTTGCCAAATATTTGCGCCTCAGTTGTGGCGACTACCTCCAGGTCAACCTTGGTCATGTCGATCTTGCCAAGCGTCACGGCATCGCCGCCGGTATACCCGAGTACGGGTAAACCAAAATTCGTTACCAGAAATCCTTCCCCGTCGATCTCGAATGAGCCGGAGCGTGTTAACTGCGGTGCGGCGACATCCCCCACCATGAAGAATCCGTTCCCACTCAATGCCACATCAAGATCTCGACCGGTGCCCTGAATTGGACCAACGTCGAAGTTAGATTGGATCTCCCGGATAGTTACACCATCCCCTGCGCCCGAAACGACATCCGCGACACGATCCCCTGGGGTCTCACCGAGCATATCAGCGAAGATAGCTCTCTGGTTTTTGTACCCTACGGTGTTGGCATTCGAGATGTTATCGCCAACTACCGCGATAGCCTGACCATGCGCGGTAACCCCTTCCCGTCCGGTATTTAGTGCGGATTCTATTCTCATTATCTCGTGCTCACCGTGGAGGCGCTGGGCAATCCATGCCTACCTCTTTCCAACTAGGTTGTGGCTTGCAAAAGGCTCGCCATGGTTGAGGCAACCCGATCACAGCCACTTATCCGAGCTAGCAAGCCGCACACGGCAAAACATACCCGGGCACTCTTGCCCAGTGGGACTTCCAGCCGGAACCGATCCGAGGCGACACGAGGCACAGTTTTTTTGATAGAGCACCAGTTCCCCCCCAGCCCAGAACGGGATACCGTCTTACAGATGCATATCCTCATGACAGGAGCGTCCGGGTTTCTCGGCAGCGTGTGTGCCGAACTCCTGGCTCAACAAACAGACATCCATCTCTACATCCTTCGCTCGGGAGAACGGACCGCGGAGCTCTTGGTACCTAAAGAGAGAGCTACCACCTTCGTAGCACCAAGCTCCCTCTCCGCTGATGATTTAGCGGTCACACTGGGTCGCGCTCCTATCTCACATATCCTTCATGTTGGCGCTCTCGCGTCCCCCGAGGCATGCGAACAAGATCCCCAACGTGCCCATTCCTCTAATGTGACGTTCACAGAGATGCTATCGAGCTACGCGAGCGCCCGTGGCGCTCACCTAACAACCATCTCGACCGACCTTGTATTCGATGGTGCAACGGCCCCATCAAGTGGATTTTGTGAGAAAGATCCTCCCTGCCCTCGCTCCGTCTACAGCAACTCTAAACTCGCGGCAGAGAAGGCCACCCTAAGCGATTCCTCCCATGCGGTTGTGAGAGTCGCCCTGCT
>JALRCK010000048.1 GCA_023262305.1 Deltaproteobacteria bacterium | reverse complement strand
CAACAGGTGCGTTGACACTCGTGGATGGGGCTCAGGGAGTGACCCATCTCGGAGTCGACGTTGAGAAGCTTGGGTGTGACCTGTATGCCTTTTCAGGCCATAAGATGTACGGACCGACGGGGATCGGGGCCTTGTACGGTCGGCCAGAGGTGCTTGAGAAGATGCAACCGTTTCAGGGTGGAGGAGATATGATCTCCTACGTTAGCGTGGAAGGGTCCGGGTGGGCCGAAGTTCCGCAGCGTTTTGAGGCGGGAACCCCTGCCTTTCCAGAAGCGATTGCCCTCGGAGCGGCCGTTGATTTCCTTTCTCGGTTTAAACGGGAGGATATCTCCAAGCACGAGAAGGATCTCGTTCGCGGTGCTATTGACCTCCTTAAAGGAGAGGAGGGAGTAACGCTTCACGGTCCGGGCGTGGCGGGCGGGGCGCAAACTTCAGTATGCTCCTTCTCGATCGACACGGTGCATCCGCACGATTTCGCGACGATAGCCGACACCCACAACGTTCAGATTCGCGCCGGCAATCACTGTGCGATGCCGGCTCTACGAAAGTTAGGAGTTCCCGCAACGGTTCGAATGAGTTTCGGGGTGTACTCGTGCGCCTCTGATTTCGAATCGGTGGTCAACGCCGTTCGCGAGGCGCGCAAGATGTTCGGGCGCTAAGCCGCGCGCCCTTCAGCTCGGAGGGCGAGGCGTCGAATCCAAATGATGGCCAGAAAATTGTACAAAGCGTGCGTAGCGGCTGCCGCGGCGAGAGACTGGGTACAAAACCATACTAACCAGAGTGCTCCACCCACAAGTGTGTAGAGTGGAATCATCCCCCCCCAGCGTTTTGTGTTGCCAATAAAGTGAACCCATGCGAACGCAACGCTCGAGCCCAGAAACGCCAAGAAAAGACCTCCCCAGTGAGCGATGATGAGGTTCAAAGCGCCGCGGAAGAGGACCTCTTCACCAACGCCAGATAGTATGCCTATCAGAAACGCTTGAAATGTTGTTACCTCACGGCAGAGTGGCACTATTATCTCTCGGCTGAAGCGCGCGTAGACGGAGCTTGGATTGTTTTGGGTCCATTGCCATAGTAGGTGGTTTCCCACCAGGAGAGGGATCGCAGAGAGGGCACCGATCGTGAGAGAGGTTGCTGATGTGCTCCATGACAACTCAATCCCGCAGAGCCACGAGAGCAGATAGGCAATCACAATCAGGGCGACCTCGCTCGTGATCGCTAGCGTGAGAATTGAAGCACCTCTTGCCATTGATAAGCCGTCCCCTGAAAGTCTATCGCGCGCTGGTTAGCCCTAGACAGTCGAGAAGTTTGTAGCTCGCCTGCAGCAGAGCCTCTCCGAGAGCGTGTTGGAGCTCCGCATTGAAGGCGTAGTGGGCCGTATTAGTGGCTGAGGAGCTCTCCTGGCAGGAGCGCACCACCTCTCCACCTCTGCGGACCTCGCCCGCGAGGGTAATCGATGCGGTTGGTTTTCTGACAAAAAGTAGATCGTATCCGTTGATACTGACGTCGGTCACGGTGATGGCCAACGTCTGTTGACTCGCGTGGGATGGATCGCCCGTGTTGGAGGGATTCGTAGAGCACCGATACCCGCGCATGCCGCATGCTACTGAGAGCTGCATGGCGGTATCACTCTCAAGAGAGGGAAGGTATATCCTGGTAATCGGGAGAGCCATCAGGAGATACTGGTGACCAAGGGACCGGTTTTGGTAGCCACGTGTATCGATTGAGACAGGTAGGTTTGAGTCGGACACAGCGATCAGTTTTTCGAGACCGGAAGGGGCCTCAAGGCTGGTAACCTCCATGGGGAAACAGCCAGTTAGGTGGACTGTGAGTGAGACAGCGGTCGCCCAAGAGCCGCACAATGAGCGTCTTAACATAGAAAAAACCCCCTGTAGCCCTTCAGTAGGTTCGGGCCTGTGGGTACGATAGTATAGGAAGGTGGACACGTTAGGTAGCCACGTTTGACCGAGCGGTGGAGGCTTGGTCACGCCACGGTAGGTGTATGAACACGAAGGGAGCTAAAACAAGAGATCGGATCGACCTTGGGTTGGGTGCGATCCTTGCGGGTGTCGAAGCCAGCAAAGAGATTGAGATCTCGCTCGAGCTCGCAGCGCCGCAATCTGAGAGTGCTTCCTCTCCATGGACCCTCGGAAATGAGCAGTCACCACCGAAGAGTGAATTTGATCTCCTTGCCGATGAAAGGCGATGGACCGAGATTACCCGGCGCGTGGAAAGCCGGTTGGAAAATAAGTCAGATATTGAGGCGCGGCTGTGGTGGGTGCGAGGACACCTCGGTGCTTTTTCGATGCCGGTTTCATTTCTCGCGGCGCCCCTTGAGTCGTTGTGTCGCGACATCCAAGGCACTCAGCTTACGCCAGAGCTTACAGCCCTTCTGAAGGAAACCGCTCTGCTGACGCTTGGTCGCCTCGAGGACGTGGGCGAGAAGGGGTTAGCGGTTGAGCTTCGGCGCGTTGTTGAGTCGGTCGGAATTAGACAGACGAGAGGAGCAGGGGGGCGCCAGCGCGTTGGGACCAGTTCATTTCGTTCACTTGAGTCACAGAGCCCCATCAGCGAAACAAAAGCGATGAGGAGTATCGAATCTACTACGACTGATTCGCCGCCGAAATTGGGTCGGCATCGATGGGTCTGGACCTCGGTGTGTGTCGTCGTGGTGGCCGTGCTTCTTTACCTCGACCACCTCTTCCCCCACCTCCGCTCTCCTACCCAAGGCGTTGCATCTGAATCATTCATCGAAGCGCCTCGCGAGGTCGAATTATCACGACCCATACAAGAGAGGAGGGAGCCAGGCGGGCGCTTGGGCGCTCTCTTCTATTCATTAGAGGGGAACGGCGACAAATCTTCCATGCAACCCCCGGGAGGGGGGCTGCAAGCGGGCGCCCCTCAATCCGAGGAGGCAAAGGTTGCCAGTGGAGGTGCCCCGGCATCGGATAAGCCCCGAGATGTGACCCCGTCCTCGGCTCAGCCTGTTCCGTCTGAGGCTCGTGTGAAGGAGAGCGTGAATACTGAGGGACCCGTAGAGGGACCTGAGTTTAAGGATAGAGTCAGCAGAGGAGTTTCGGGTGGCTCAGCTCCCCGTCGAATTGAGTCCCCGCCAGAGGAGTTGTCCCGACGCGAGGGTGCGCCCCGAGAGGAGCTCCAGGGAGGACCTCCACGAGCTGTTCTTCCGGCAGATGGGCCTCCCGGGTTTGAAAACCAACGCACCTATCGAGTCCTTGAAGGGACCTCCGTGCTGTCAGCCCCCAGTTTCGGAGGCCGGGTGATCGGACACCTTGAGCGGGGAGATCGGGTGCTTGTGGAGGGAAAGCTCGGTCGTTGGCTTCGTTTGCGGTCGAAAAAGGGTCGAGGGGGCTACGTGCTCGCCGTAGATGTTGAGGAGCTGTCGGAGCCTCACGAAGCGCAATAGGCTCTGAGGGGCGCGTTTCTTACTCGATTTTCATGCAACAGGTTGGTTGGCTTGCCAGGGGGGAGTTCGGCGATTAGACTGACCAACACTGGAAACGCCAGGGGTCTACTTTCCATCCCCGCGTCTTTAAGGAATTTCGTATGCTTACCTCCCGTGAAATTAGAGAGAGATTTATTAAGTTCTGGACTGAGTCGCCCCGCAACTGTGGGGTCGTGCCGAATATGTCCCTCGTTCCCAACGTCGACTCAACCCTCTTGTTTGTAAACTCAGGGATGTTCCCTCTTGTGCCCTACCTTGGTGGGCAGCCACATCCTCTAGGGAAGAGGCTCTGCAATATCCAGCGATGCTTAAGAACGAACTATGAGGACATGCTCGAGGTTGGCGATAACCGCCATACCCTGATGTTCGAGATGATAGGAGACTGGTCGCTCGGGGACTTCACCAAGGAGCAGCAGATCCCATGGATTATGGAGCTATGGGTAAAGGTGTGCGGGATGGATCCATCGCGCCTGTATGTGTCGGTGTTCGCGGGTGATGAGACCGCCCCGCGCGACGACCTCGCGATCGAGACATGGAAAAAAGTATTTCGGCAGTACGGGGTAGAGGCGGAATTCTCAGAGGACGTTCATAACGTGCCGCCAACCATCGAGCAGACCACAGGATGGAAGTACCACATCTTCCCCTACAATAAGAAAAAGAACTGGTGGCAGCGAGCCGAGGCTCCGGGCGAGCTCGGAGGTCCGACCTCAGAGATGTTCTACGACATGGGGATCGTTGAGCGCGTTCAGGATAGGTATCACATCAACGATGACTCCGGGCGGTTCATCGAGATCGGCAACAACGTGTTCATGGAGTCCAAGCTCTCCGCAGACATGAAGTGGGAACCACTGGCCCAGAAGAATATCGACTTCGGTGGCGGTTTTGAGCGCGTCTGTATGATTGCGCAGGGCAAGACAGAGATATTTGAGAGCGATATCTATCGCCCGATCATCGATCGGGTTGCTGACCTCTCGGGGCGTTCGTACAAGACCGATGGCAAGGACAACGCCGATACACCAGCATTCCGGGTTATTGCTGACCACGGTCGTGCTGCGACCTTTATCCTCGCAGATGGCGTCTCGCCATCGAATAAAGATCAGGGGTACATCCTGCGGCGCTTTATTCGCCGGCTCGTTCGGTTCGGAAAAAAGCTCGGGCTCGAGAGGGAGTTCACGGCAGAGGTCGCTGACACAGTCATTAAAACCCTCGCGCATGCTTATCCTCACCTAGAGGAGAATCGGCAGGTTGTCCTGCAGAAAATTCACGATGAAGAGGTTGCTTTCAACCAAACACTCGCGAAGGGGCTCAAGGAGCTCTCAAAGATCCAGTCTCAGCTTGAGCCAGGAAAGCTGATCTCGGGTGATCAGGCGTTCTTTATATATGAGTCGTACGGGTTCCCGCTTGAGCTTACCCTTGATGAGCTCAAAGTTTCGGATGAGCAGGCGAAAGAGATAACTAAGGAGTTTGCGGCAGCAGAGAAGCGACACAGGGAGCTCTCGCGCGCAGGTGCTGAGCAGAAGTTTAAGGGAGGTCTCGCTGATCAGTCGCGCGAGACAACCAAGCTGCACACGGCGCACCACCTCCTGCTGGCAGCGATGCAGAAAATTGTTGATCCGAATATCCGGCAGAAGGGAAGTAACATCACCGCTGAGCGTCTCCGCATGGACTTCAACCTGGATCGGAAGATGACGCCGGACGAGGTCACAAAGGTCGAGGAGCTCGTTAATCAACAGATACGCGAGAGTCTCCCCGTGGTGCGCGTCGAGATGCCGCGGGAGGACGCAGAGGCGCTCGGTGCGCAGATGGAGTTCGGGGCGAAGTATCCTGACATCGTCAGCGTCTACTTCGTCGGCGACCAGAAAAATTGGTTCTCAGCCGAATTTTGTGGCGGACCGCACGTCGGCTCTACTGCTGAGATCGGGGAAGGTGCGAAGCAGTTCAAGATACAGAAGCAGGAGAACGTTGGAGCTGGGATTAAGCGCGTAAAAGGCGCCCTAGTGTAACGCTTCAAGCATATCGGGCCTGCGTAGAGGGTTATGGAAGTACTATGGTTGCAGGCGTTTTGTTTTTGCGTGGTTTTTTTGTGCCGTTGTTGTGGGCGTATCTCGCCATCAACGCAGCTGTGCGTTTGGGGTTGTGGATCGCTTTCAGGGCAGACTCAAGGGTTCACGTTTCCGGGCTCTTGACCGCTCTTGGTTTGGGAGCCGTCAATGACTGTGTAGAATTTCTCTATATTGCACTCCCGATTACGGCGACGGCTATCTTTATGCGGCAGGGGGTCCTTCCTCGCAAAGGTGGGCGGATAGTTGTCGGGGTCGTTTCATACTTCTACATGGTGGTATTTATCTTTACCGCTCTTGCAGAGGTGCTCTTTTGGGAGGAGTTTGAGTCGCGTTTCAACCTTATTGCGGTCGATTATCTTATCTATCCAACCGAGGTATTGGGGAACATCCGCGAGTCATACCCAGTAGCTCCACTTCTGGCAGGGGTGCTCGCCATCGCAGTTCTCTTGTGGTGGCCTGTCTTTAGAGCTATCACACGGCGCCTGGCGGCTGATGCTCCTCCGCGACTCGGCTCTCGCGGTTTAGCCTCCATTGCTCACCTTGGAGCTGTCGGTCTCCTTGGGGTATCGATAAACGCCGAGACGCTCTCCTTCTCCACTAATCGAGCAGTGAACGAGTTGGGTAAGAACGGCTCCGCAACCTTCTTTCGGGCGTTTCTGACCCAGGACATTGACTACAACCAATTCTATTTGACGATGCCAAGAGAGAAGGCATACCAAACGTTGCGGTCCTACTACCAAGGTATGGGAGAGGTATTCGCCTCTGAAGATCCAACGTCTTTGGTCCGAAAACACGAAGGTTCCGCTAACGGTCTCGGCAAGATGAACGTGGTTGTTCTCGTCCAGGAGTCCCTCGGCGCCCAGTTCGTTGGGGCGTATGGCGATCCGCGCGGCCTTACGCCGTTTCTCGACAAGCTCTCAGAGGAGAGCCTGATGTTCTCAAAAGCCTATGCGACGGGCACCAGGACGGTGCGAGGGCTTGAGGCGATGAGCGCCTCGTTTCCACCGATTCCGAGTGAATCTATTGTGAAGCGTCACGGAAGCGACCACATCAGCAATTGGGGCGCTGTGATGCGAAGTCACGGCTACTCGACCTCATTCCTTTATGGGGGATATGGGGCGTTCGATAGCATGAACACCTACTTCTCCGGGAATGATTTTGCCTGTAGCGACCGGCTCGATATTAAAAACCCCACGTTTGGCAACATCTGGGGTGTGAGCGATGAGGATCTCTATCGGCACGCCGTGGGATATTTTGACGCACTCGCGACCTCGGGCGGCGGGCCGTTCTTCTCCTTTGTGTTGAGCACTTCAAATCATAAGCCTTTCACCTTTCCCCCAGGCATCCCTGGAGTTCCGGAGAGTGGGGGAGGTAGATTAGCTGGCGTGCGATACGCCGACTATGCCATCGGCAAATTTTTCGAGATGGCGAAGACGCGTCCATGGTTCTCAAACACGATCGTCGTCGTGATCGCCGACCACGACTCGCGGGTGTACGGTCGCGCGTATGTTCCCGTGGACCGTTTCCGAATACCTGTGTTCGTATATGCGCCGGGCAAGATAGCCCCACAAAAGGTCGATAAGTATTTTTCGAGCCTCGACCTTGGACCCACGATCCTCGGTTTGTTAGGGCTGCCGTATGAGGCGCCCTTCTACGGGGTTGATGTGCTTCAGGCCTCGACTCCAGCTTCGCGGCCGGTGGCTTTCAGCCACAACCACAACATCGCGATTTATGAAGAGGGGAACCTTACTGTCTTGGGCCTTAACAAAGAAGCTCGTTCGTTTAGATACGAGAATGGCAAGACCACGGATGCTCCACTGGATCAGCGTGCTACCGATCTGCTTACTGCAACATTGCAGACGGCGTACGAAAAGTTCACGGAGCACTCTTACTAGAACTTTGTAGAGAGTCTCTTCTCAAAGGACAATAAGGGGTATCTGCGGTCTCTCGAGCATTTCTCGCGTAACTGGCGACTAGCATGAGTGCGTCCGCTGCGGCATCGTCAGTTGTGCAGTGGGAATGGGATGGGCTGAAGGTGCAATGCTTGGCGTACTCACAATGCAGAAACGCCTACGCACTACCCGTCATTACCGCTACCTCATCGGTGTGACACACCGAGACGAAATGCCGTAGCTGAACTCGCAGCTCTCCTGAAGCTATCGCAGGATATGCCTCTCCGTCGATCTGGAGATGTGTCCCGACTGGGATATTGGTGATGAGAAATGATCGGCCCCGAGATAAAACCGGGGGAGGTGAGATGATCCCGAATGACGAAGCGATCATGCGGGTAAATCCGAGCACGGTAGGTACAGAGACACACTCGATCGTCTCGTCATGAGGCGAGCTCTCCTTGTTGGAGAGTCCTAATCCGAGGTGGCTCTTAATATTGGTGAGGATGAGCCCTGTTGATGGTCGACATAGTCTCGGAGAGGCGTCACCGCACCTAAGCGAGAGGTCGCGAATCTTGTAGGCGGATCGCTTGAGTCCAAATAACGTGTAGGCGCACCGATTGGCGAGGCGTCCAGTACGTCTCGTCGTTGATCGCCACCGCGCAAAGTCGTCCACTACGGCTCCCTCATATCCGATCGAGACATAATTGGCGCACGGATACTCCCTGCCGTCGACGATGACAGACCACACTGCATAACGGGAAGAGGGAAGAGTTTCAATCACGGTAGGAAGGTCGGACCACGCCCGTCCCCGAATAGCGCGAGTGATTCCGAGCTCGCGCGTGAGGTCGTTAGCGGTTCCTAGAGGAATGCACGCGACGCGGCGATCGACGACCTCTGGTCGTCCGAGTACGGAGGAAAACGTTCCGTCGCCTCCAGCAATCACGATCGTGGCGTCAAGTGGAATGTCTAAAAGTTGACGGCCGAGATCTGAGAAAGAGATCGGGAGTGCCGTAATCCCCCTAATGCCTCGGAGGCTCTTCACGAGCTTTTCACCAGCGCCATTTCCCGAGCGTGGATTGATGATCCAGAACTGATTGAGAAGGGACACTTCGGAATTCCTCACTCCAGTAAACAACTATGTTACCAAAGATGAACACTCGTCAAAGCGACACCTTTTGAAGCCTGCGGCGAGTGGCCTACTACACGGAGTCCCCAGAGGGGACCTGGTAGTATCGCTGGTCTCTCTCTGTGGGCGACGTTGAGGCTCCATTGGCGTTTCGGCGAGTAAACGTAAGCAAAGGGTAAACAGGGCGGTCGTTGTTGAAAAGAGGATATCGGGAGATCGGAGCACTACCACATTTCCTTCACGCGAATTCCTTTCTAGTGTGTAAACGTATTCCTCCACTAGAGTCAAAGTGGTCCCTTAGGTAAATATCGGAAATGTCCGCTAGTACGGATGGGGTCGGGTTGCCCTTCTGGAGTAGTCCGTCAGCTGAAATCGTTAGGATCCAAGCAGACTACTTACGCACACTCAAGTAGACCGACCCCTTCATACAACCTGCCCATACGATGACAGTCTTGCTGGGCTCTCTCAAGTAGGGGATTAAAAAAAGACGAAAAGAACGAGGGCTTCTGAATGATCTTAAATTGGGGGAGTGAGAGGGAGGTATAGCCGATGCGATTCCCGGGGACGTGGACGAGATATTCAAAGAGAGCTGCCCCCCCCCTTTTTTTCAGCTCACGAGAGCCGCGATGTACTTAGGCTTGGTCTGAACCTCCTTTACGTGGGCGGACCATGCGATCGTTATGAAGAGGTTTGAGAGGATAAGGGGGATGTTGGTGGTGGCTATCTGCATGGAGGCATACTTGCCGATAACAGGAGGCGTCGCCAAAACTCATTTTTAGTTCGACTCCGAGAGTTCGTTCTAGTTTTTCCAGGGTGAGTGCGATACGGTTGGACGGTTCTTACTCAATCAGAGGTCTTCCGTATGCGTTCTACAGCCAACACCCCCAGACACCTCGATCGTGCAACGCTCCCTGGAGGTTGCGACCCCGATATATCCCGGGAAAAGTTACGGGAGGTTCAGGGGTGGCTTCGCTCATATCAGGTCACGGTGGGGGACTGGGTTAGGGGGGTTCGGGTTCCTCAATACGGCACTGTAAGCTCGTTGGTACGTTCGGGCACTGACCTCTATCGTCGCGTGAATGGCGGATGCCTTGTGGCGCCGAGATACCTCGAGAAGTTGGTATTTGACGAGGAGTTTTCTCGACAAAGTTCGATTGGCGGGGTGATTATGCTCTGCACGAGACCCCTTGATGGTGCAGGAAGGTCTCTGCACCAGGCGAGGTCTGCGCTCGCCGCGACCGGTCGAAAGATTGCGTCAACTCCTGAGGTCGTAGCAGGGTTCGTTGCATATAGTGTTGCGTCGCTCGTCCCCGAACTTCACCGGACAATCGAACGGCAAGAGCTTGAGTTGCAGGGTAGAGTAATGTCATTACGAGAGCCGAGCCCAAGGGAGTTCGCCCAAGGATTCGCTCCATCGTGTGTCTTTCGGTCCTCATCCAAAACTCTCACCTACAACTCGATGGTGGGGTTACAGCCACACGATCTATCCCCTGAAAAGAGTGCGCCAGACCTCTACGTCGTTGAGCGGCGCTAGCAACTTGAGTGTTTTGACTAGGACCTGGAGTGGGTACATGTTTTATGTTCGGTGGTTTCTGGGGGCGGTAGGTATCGTAGGTGTCACGATGATGGGACCGTTCCCTGCGATCGCGCAGTCTGCTCTACCAAAAGACGGGGTATGCCCGGCAGGCTTCTATTCAAGTGGCAAGTACTGTATCCCGATAAAAGATGAGGCGAGACCGGCGATGATGCGGGCCGGTCAGTGCCCTTCAGGATACCGCACGAGCGGGAAATATTGCGTTGCGACATCCAAGACTCCCCGAGAGGCGATTCCTAAAAACGGACCATGCCCCTCCGGCTATTTCTCCTCGGGTTCGTACTGCTTGAAGCACTCAAGTTAGAGAGCGACGTAATGATCA